>JACCYI010000292.1 GCA_013696535.1 Solirubrobacterales bacterium | reverse complement strand
CTCAAGGCGGCGGCTCGTGATGGTGCTCGGATCTGTGTTCGTGCTGCTCGTGTTGGCCGGCAGCGCGGCCGCCTTCCTGCTCACCCGTGACGACGACGTGGTCGATCAGGACGTCGTCTTCCGCCCTGAGCCGACCGCCACCGCCACCCCTGAGCCCACTCCAGCGCCGCGTGATCGCCGCGGCTCGGAGCCGCCCTTCACGTGGGCGCACTACGGCTACTCCAAGGACCGGCGGCGCTACCTGCCCGCTCCATCCTCCCTTCGCCCGCCGTTTCGCCGTGTGTGGTCGCTCACGGGCTCCGTCCTGCTCGAGTTCGGCCCTGTCATCGGTGGCCGCTCGCTGTACCTGCTCAAGAACAACGGTGCCGTCTACGCCGTGTCCAAGCGCACCGGCGAGGTGCGCTGGAAGCGCAAGCTGGGGTACCTCGCCGCCTCGTCGCCCGCCTTCGGGGAGGGAAAGGTCTTCGTCACGCTGCTCAAGCGCGACAAGCGCGAGCGTGCCGGCCGGGTAGCTGCCCTGAGTGCCCGCACCGGGCGACTGCTGTGGTCCAAACCCCTGGCGAGCCGCTCGGAGTCCTCTCCCCTCGTCGACAACGGACGCGTCTACTTCGGCTCGGAGAACGGCACCGTGTACGCGCTCCGGGCGTCCGACGGAGCCGTCCGCTGGCGCTACAGAGCCGGCGGGGCGGTGAAGTCCGGGCTCGCGCTCGCCGATGGCAAGCTCTACTTCGGTGACTACGACGGCAAGCTCCACGCCATCCGACAGGCCGACGGACGACGGGTCTGGAGGGTGGGTACCAGCGGTGCGCGGTTCGGCTTCTCCGCGGGCAACTTCTACTCCACGCCGGCCGTCGCGTACGGCCGCGTCTATCTCGGAAACACCGACGGGCGCATCTACTCCTTCGCATCCGACAACGGCAAGCTCGCGTGGGCCAAGCGGACGGGCGGATACGTGTATGCGTCACCGGCGGTGGCCCAGGTCCCGGGCGGCAAGCCGACCGTCTACGCCGGCTCCTACGATGGCCGCTTCTACGCACTGGACGCCCGCACGGGCCGGGTCCGCTGGTCGCACAACGCCAAGGGCAAGATCTCGGGCAGCGCGACCGTCGTGGGCGAGATCGTCTACTTCTCAAACCTCGGCAGGAAGTCGACCGTCGGCCTCGGTGCCCGCACGGGGCGCAAGGTGTTCAACATCCGCCGAGGGGCCTTCAACCCCGTGGTCTCCGACGGAAACCGGATCTACCTGACCGGTTATTCCTCGCTCTACGCCTTCAAGCCCCGGTAGCGTCCCGGTCATGAACACGCGCACGTTGGGCTCGTCTGAGATCGAGGTCGGGGCGATCGGCCTGGGCTGCATGGGCATGAGCTGGGCTTACGGGTCGGCGGATGAGGCAGACGCCCTCGCCGTCATCCACCGATCGCTCGAAGTGGGCGTCACCCTGCTCGACACCTCCGACGTCTACGGTCCGTTCGAGAACGAGAAGCTGGTCGGGCGCGCGCTCGCCGACGGCCGCCGGGACGACGCCGTCGTCGCCACCAAGTGCGGGCTAGTCGTCGCTGACAAGGCCACCTTCGACATCCGCCGTGACGGTTCTCCCGAACACGTGCGAGCCGCCTGCGACGCCTCACTCGAGCGCCTCGGCATCGACGTCATCGACCTCTGGTACCTGCACCGCGTCGACGAGAACGTGCCGGTCGAGGAGAGCGTGGGCGCCATGGCCGAGCAGGTGGCCGCTGGGAAGGTCCGGGCTCTCGGCCTCTCAGAAGTCGACGTTCCCACTCTCGAGAGAGCGATGGCCGTGCATCCGATCGCCGCGGTGCAGTCGGAGCTGTCGCTCTGGACCCGTGACCCCCTTGCCGAGGTCGTGCCCTACTGCCGCGATCACCATGTGGCGTTTGTCCCGTTCTCGCCGCTGGGACGCGGCTTCCTGACCGGCCGGATCGCTGCCGACGCGAGCTTTGACCCAAGCGACTTCCGCGGTCGCAACCCGCGCTTCTCCTCCGAGGCGCTTTCCGCCAACCAGGCGATCGCGGACCGCGTCCGCGCCGTCGCCGACCGCGTGGACGCCGCGCCCGGTCAGGTCGCCCTCGCCTGGGCGCTCGCGCAGGGCGAGCACGTGATCCCGATCCCCGGCACAAAGCGGCTTGCGTACCTGGAGGAGAATGCGGGCGCGGCGGATCTGGTCTTGAGCGACGTGGATCTGGCCGAGCTCGACGAGCTCCCGGCAGCGGTCGGCGCGCGGTACTAGGGAGCCGTGCGTCACCCGCCTGGGCAGGTGGAGCATCTCCCTACCGGTGCGCTTCCTCGGGTCTCAGCCGACGAGGATGACGTGCACACGGGCGTGTGCACGTGCTGCTCGTCGAGCAGATGAGGAGCATGCAACGCATAGTCGTACGCCGCGACGTGACGTTCGATGTCGTCGGCTGCGGCCGCCCGAGCAGAGATCAGCGTCGCGCTCGCGTCGACGACCAGCATCAGCGTGGTTCCCGTTCGCCGCCGATGAGGTCCGCCGACGGAGCTTCGCCGACGGGCGAGCGGCTCCCGATACGCGCCAGCACCTGCTCTGGCGACGGCTTTTGCGCCAGCCGAGGCAACTCCCGCAGGACGAGGTCTGACATCGTCGTGCCCTCGCGCGCCGCCCGCTCTTTCAGCGCTCGGTGCCCGTCCTCGGGAACGTCGCGGCTCTGGAGCATCTTCCTGTGGTGAGCATGTAGCTGCGCAGAGCATGCGGACTTCTACTCACCGATGGTGATTCCGCTCCCGAACGCCACGCGACCCCCGATCCGTGCGGCCGGCCTGAACGGCTTGGGGTAGAACCAGGCCGCATCTTCGGCGCGCTCGTCCTCCGCTTGCAGGGAAAAGTAGCTTGCCCTTCCCTTCCAGACGCAGATCGTGTGCTTCTCGGAAGCTCTCAGGTACTCAGACCGCACCGCATCGCGAGGGAAGTAATGGTTGCCCTCAACGACCACCGTGTCGTCGGACTCGGCGATCACTCTCCCGTTCCAGATGGCTCTGGGCATGGCCCGTCAGATCGCCCGCGCGATCGGTCTCACCGGGATCCCAGCCGCGATCAAGCGCTCCTTGACCTCGGCCACGCTGTAGCGCCCGTAGTGAAAGATCGAGGCGCAGAGCACCGCGTCCGCTCCCGCCTGCAAGCCTGCCACCAGGTGCTCAGGCTCCCCAGCGCCGCCCGAGGCGATCACCGGCACGTCGACCGCGCTCGAGATCGCGGTGAGCAGCGCCAGGTCGTAGCCGTCCTGGGTGCCGTCGCGGTCCATCGACGTGAGGAGGATTTCTCCGGCTCCCCGCGCCACGCCTTGGCGCGCCCACTCGATCGCGTCGCGCCCCGTCGGCGTGCGGCCACCGGCCACGAAGACCGCCCACGAGTCGCCGACACGTTTGGCATCGATGGCGAGGACGACGCACTGGGCGCCGAACACGTCGGCCATCTCCGTGAGCAGCTCAGGCCGCCGGACCGCGGCGGAATTGACCGACACCTTGTCGGCACCGGCGTCGAGCACCGCCTGGGCGTCCTCGACCGACGTGATGCCACCCCCGATCGTGAACGGGACGAAGACCTCGTCGGCGGCCCGGCGAGCCAGCTCGACGACGGTGGCCCGCTTGTCGGAGGTCGCCGTGATGTCCAGGAAGACCAGCTCATCGGCGCCTGCGGCGTCGTAGAAGGCGGCGAGGTCGACGGGATCCCCGGCGTCGCGGATGTCGAGGAACTTCGTGCCCTTGACCACCCGCCCGCCGTCGACGTCCATGCATGGGATGACGCGCTGGAAATGCACGGCGTCAAGCCTCGAGGGCCGCCTGGCCTTCGAGGACGGTGAAGCGCCCTTCGTAGAGCGCCTTGCCGACGATCACACCGCCGAGGTTCACCTGTCGGAGGTTCGAGAGGCCCGAGAGATCCTCGATCCGGCCGATGCCGCCCGAGTAGAGGAAGCGGCCGCGAACTGCCTTGGCGACGGCACGCACTTCCTCGAGGTCGGGACCGTCGAGCCCGCCGTCGCGGTCGACGTTCGTGTAGACGAAGGAGCGCACACCACGGTCGTTGAGCCTGCGGATGGCATCGTGCGCCGGCATCTGCGTCGTCTGGGTCCAGCCCGCGGTCGAGATATGACCTCCTCGGACGTCGACGGCGACCAGGAGGCGATTGCCGTAGGCCGTGACCACGTCGTCGAGGAAGTCGACATCTCGGAAGGCCGCGGTTCCCACGATCACGCGCTCCGCCCCTGCGCGCAGAGCGTCGCGAACCGCGGGCAGCGTGCGCAACCCTCCGCCGTACTGAACCGGAATGCCAGTCTCTCGGACGATCCGCTCGAGGTGAGCGATGCTCGCCGGCTCGCCGCTGCGCGCGCCGTCGAGGTCCACGACGTGCAGGAAGCGTGCGCCGGCGCGCGCCCACGACCGCGCGGCTTCAAGCGGGTCGTCGGCGTAGACCGTCCGGTCCTCGAAGCGCCCCTGGACGAGCCGCACCGCCTTGCCGTCAAGGATGTCGATGGCGGGATAGAGGATCATCGGATCGCCGGAACGCTCGTCGCCACGAAGTTGGCCAGCAGCGCCAGGCCGTCGCCTGAGGACTTCTCGGGGTGAAACTGAACGCCGGCCACGTTGTCGTGCTCGACGACTGAGGCGAAGGTCTCCCCGTACTCGCTCTCGCCCACGACGTCTGACCGATCGGCGGGCCGGCACGCGAAGGAGTGCACGTGATAGAAGGCGACCGCGTCGGGCATCCCGGCGGTGAGCCGCGCCGGGCGACGCAACGCCACCAGGTTCCACCCGATGTGGGGCAGCTTGCGGTACGAGGCCTGGAGCGCAGTGACCTCCCCCGGCAGGAGGCCGAGCCCTGGGGCCCCCTCGTGCTCGGTGGAGGAGTCGAAGAGCAGTTGCATTCCGAGGCAGACGCCCAGCAGCGGCACGCCGGCCCCCGCGCGCTCGCGGAGCAGGGCGTCGAGCCCGAGCTCGCGCAGATTGGCCATCGCCCGCGGGAAGGCACCCACCCCGGGCAGGACGATGCCGTCCGCTGCGGCGATCGTCGCGCGATCACCCGTGATCACCGCGCGGGCGCCCACGTGCTCGAGCGCCTTCTCGACGCTCCGGCGGTTCCCCATCCCGTAGTCGACGATGGCGACGAGCGGCGCGGGGGTCATGCGGTGAGCGTGCCCTTGGTGGAAGGCACTCGCGTCTCGGTCGGGTCGACCGCGACGGCCTGGCGCAGCGCGCGGGCGAACGC
>JACCYI010000281.1 GCA_013696535.1 Solirubrobacterales bacterium | reverse complement strand
GCTCTACTCCACGTCAGGGGGCACCGCGAACCAGATCTCAGCGGTGCTCAAGCCCGATCAGTGGGCCAAGCTCATCGACCGCCTTTCGAGCATCGACAACCCGGCGGTGCGCCTGACCCCGTCGCGGTACTCGGTGAAGGTCGTAAAGCGGCCCGCGAAGTCGCGCTGATCTCCGGCTCTTAGGACCGCGGCCTGGCCTTGCGCGGCCGGGCCCGCTCCTCCTGCTTCTCCACCACGTTCCGGATCAACCGCAGGATCTCCGGCGGGCCGCTCGCCTTGACGGTGCCCGACTCGAAGGCCTCCCGCCAGTTGCGGATGCGCCCGTCCGCCGCGAGCTCGTTGAAGTGCGAGCGCGGCACGGACAGGCGGACCTTGGCGTCCGACGCGATGTCCTTGGTGATCTTGGGACCCGGGACTTCGACGCGGAACAGCTGCACGTCGCCGCGGCCGCGCAACTCGAGCTCGGTGACGAGCTTGAGCTGCGCCAGTGCCGGCACCTCGGCCTGGAAATTGGCGATTGCCCGTTCGATCAGAGCGCGGGTGTCGGCGGTGGACATCCGGCGATCGTAACGGCCCACCCCGTTGACTTGGCTTTCTCCCGCCCTTACGCTCCGCCCCGTCAGGCAAAGGAACGCTGAGCGAACCTTTGTCAACCCGGCCCCGGGGAGGGCAGCGCATGAGCCAGCAGCAGCAGACGCAGCGACGCCGCGTCGACTACGACAGCGTCGGCGACGACTACATGGACAAGCGGCAGCTCAAGCAGGGCGCCGCGGGCTGGGTGCTGCTCGCCGGCTTGGGAGTGGCTTACGTCATCTCAGGCGACTATGCGGGCTGGAACTTCGGCCTCGCCGAGGGCGGATGGGGCGGCATGCTGATCGCCACGATCCTGATGGCGGTCATGTACACGTGCATGGTCTTCTCACTGGCCGAGCTCTCCTCCACGATTCCGACCGCAGGTGGCGGATACGGGTTCGCCCGACGAGCTCTCGGGCCGCTGGGCGGCTTCATGACGGGCACGGCGATCCTCATCGAGTACGCCATCGCCCCGGCCGCCATCGGAGTGTTCATCGGCGCCTACGTGGACTCGTTGATCGGGATCGGCGGGCCGTTGGTGTACCTCTTCTTCTACGTCGTGTTCATCGGCGTGCATCTGTACGGCGTCGGCGAGGCGCTCAAGGTCATGTTCGTGATCACCGCGATCGCCGCCCTTGCGCTGATCGCCTTCGTGATCGGAATGATCCCGAAGTTCGACCCCTCGAACCTGACGAACATCACACCCAAGGACGCTGCGGGCGCATCGGACTTCCTGCCCTTCGGCTATGCGGGGGTCCTTGCGTCGTTCGTATATGGCATCTGGTTCTTCCTGGCCGTCGAGGGTGTGCCGCTGGCAGCCGAGGAGGCGCGCGATCCGGCGCGCGACATGCCGCGAGGCCTGATCGGAGCGATGCTGGTGCTGCTGGTCTTCGCAGCCCTGATCCTCGTCTTCGGGCCCGGCGGCTCGGGCGCCAAGGCGCTCGCCGACTCGAGCAATCCCCTCGTGACGGCCGTGGAGGGGGCGTACGGTGGCTCCAACGCGCTGAGCGGATTCGTCAACGTCGTGGGCCTCCTCGGCCTGATCGCGAGCTTCTTCTCGATCATCTTCGGCTACTCACGCCAGATCTTCGCGCTCTCGCGGGCGGGCTATCTGCCGACCGCTCTGTCGGTGACGAGCTCGCGCAAGGCGCCCTACATCGCGTAGATCGTTCCCGGGATCATCGGCTTTCTGGTCTCGCTCACCGACAGCACCGGCAACCGGCTCATCCAGATCGCCGTCTTCGGCGCGACGGTCTCCTACGTGTTGATGCTGCTCTCCCACATCGTCCTGCGCCGCCGCGAGCCCGAACTCGAGCGCCCCTACCGCACGCCGGGGGGCGTAGTGACCAGCGGGATCGCCCTCGTCCTCGCCTGCGCGGCGGTCGTGGCCGTCTTCGTGGTCGATCCAACCGCCGCGGTCATCACCCTCGGCGTCTACGCCGCGTTCATCGCCTACTTCCTGCTGTACTCCCGCCACCACCTGGTCGCCTCGGCGCCCGAAGAGGAGTTCGCCGCCGTACAAACTTCAGAGAAGGAGATCGCTCGCTGATGACGCTCGAGGAGCTTCGCGACGCCGTGGAGAGCGGCGCCGTCGACACCGTCCTGCTGGCCATGACCGACATGCAGGGCCGCCTGCAGGGCAAGCGGCTGGTCGCGCGCCACTTCGTCGAGGACGTGGTCGAGCACGGCGCCGAGGGCTGCAACTATCTGCTAGCCGTCGACGTCGAGATGAACACCGTCGAGGGCTTCTCGATGTCGTCCTGGTCTGGCGGATACGGCGACTTCGTCTTCCGGCCCGACCTGGACACCCTCCGGCCCATCCCCTGGCACCCCGCGACGGTGCTCTGCCTGGCAGACCTCGAGTGGCACGACGGCTCGGCGGTCGTCGCCTCGCCGCGACAGATCCTGCGCAAGCAGCTCGACCGCCTCTCCGAGCGGGGCTGGAGCGCCCAGGCCGCCACCGAGCTCGAGTTCATCGTCTTCCGCGACACCTACGAGCAGGCGTGGCACAAGGGCTACAA
>JACCYI010000248.1 GCA_013696535.1 Solirubrobacterales bacterium | reverse complement strand
CGTAGTCGCCGATGCGTTCCAGCGCGGCGGTGATCTTCAAGGCGGCCACGATCTGCCGCAGGTCGTCGGCCATGGGCTGGCGCAGGGCGAGCATCTGGATCACCAGTTGCTCAACTTGCCGCTCCAGGGCGTCAACGGCCGGATCGAGCTCGACGGCGCGGGTGGCGACGGCAGCGTCCTTCGAGACAATGGCCTGGGTGGCGAGCGCGACCTGGTTCTCCACCAGTCCGCCCATCTCGGTCAGCAGGCCGCGCAGGCGGCGTAGCTCGACGTCAAAGCTTTTTACGATGTGCTGTGCCTCGGACATGGTAAATTCCTACTCAGCCGAAGCGGCCGGTGATGTATTCCTGAGTGCGCTTCTGCTTCGGCGAGGTGAACAGCTGCGCGGCCGGCGCGACCTCGACCATCTCGCCCAGGTAGAAGAACGCGACCTGGTCCGCGCAGCGCGCCGCCTGCTGCATGTTGTGGGTCACGATGGCAATGGTGAAGTCCCGCTTCAGCTCGTCAATCAGCTCCTCGACCTTGAGGGTGCTGATCGGGTCCAGGGCGCTGGTCGGCTCGTCCAGCAGGATCACCTCGGGCTTTACCGCGATAGTGCGGGCGATGCACAGGCGCTGCTGCTGTCCGCCCGACAGGCCCATGGCGGAGGTGTTCAGCCGGTCCTTGGCCTCGCCCCACAGGGCCGCGCGGGTGAGCGACCACTCCACCCGTTCGTCCATGGCGGACTTGGACAGCTTCTCGTGCAGCTTCACGCCAAAAGCGATGTTCTCGTAGATGGACATCGGGAACGGCGTTGGCTTCTGGAACACCATGCCGACCCGGCTGCGCAGCGCATTCATGTCCATATCTGGCGAAATCAGGTTTTCCCCGTCCATCATCACCTGCCCCTCGGCGCGCTGGCCGGGATACAGGCTATACATGCGGTTCAGCACGCGCAGCAGCGTGGATTTGCCGCAGCCGGACGGGCCGATCATGCCCGTGACCTGCCGGGCCGGAAGGTCCAGGTCTATCGCCTTCAAGGCCTTGTTAGTGCCGTAGTGGAAGTCCAGACCGCGTATGGCGATGCGCGGCTCGTTAAGGTCCGCCTCCGACCGGGCGGTCATAGCGCCGATGTTGGCCTTGATATCGTTCTGTTTGGTGTCGCTCATGGTGTCCTCAGGACATCCGCAGCACGAAGCGGGCGATGATGTTCAGCAACAGGACGCTGACGGTGATGATGAGCGCGCCGGTCCAGGCCAGCTCGATCCAGTCCGTATAGGGCGACCCGGCGTAAGCGTAGATCGTGACCGGCAGGCTGGACATGGCGTTGCTGAGGTCAGTGGACCACGTGAGGTTGCCAAGCGACGTGAACAGCAGCGGCGCGGTCTCCCCGGCGATGCGCGCGATGCCCAGCAATACGCCAGTGATCAGGCCGGACATGACCGACCGATAGCAGATTAGCGTGATCATCTTCCACTTCGGGCTGCCTAGTCCCATGACGGCCTCGCGCAGGGTGTTGGGGATGAGCTGCAGCATGTCCTCGGTGGTGCGGACCACGATGGGGATGATGATGACCGCCAGCGCCACTGCGCCGGCAATGCCGGAGAAGCCGCCGAACGGCAGCACCATAAGCTGGTAGACGAACAGCCCGATTAGGATGCTGGGTGCCGACAGGAGCACGTCCGACACGAACCGGACTGCTTCGCCAAGCTTCGAGCCCTTGGAATACTCCGCCAGGTAGGTGCCAACAAGGATGCCGATCGGCGTTCCGATCAGCGTTCCGATCGAAACCTGGATCAGCGTGCCGACGATAGCGTTGAGCAGCCCGCCGTTGGAGCCAGGCGGCCGGGTCACAGCGGTAAACACCGTCACGCTCAGGCCTTCAAGCCCGCGCCACAGCAGCGTGAACAGGATGGACACTAGGAACAACAGGCCGAACAGCGTGCAGGCGTAGGCCAGCACAGTCATCGCCTTGTCCTTGACGCCCCGCCTGCGGCCAAGGCGCGCCGACATGCCCGCATTACGCGGCGGCGTGCCGCCCAAGGTGGTTGAGCCTGTGGTGGCGCTCATGCTCAAGCTCCCTTCAAGCCAGGGCGCAGCAAGT
>JACCYI010000223.1 GCA_013696535.1 Solirubrobacterales bacterium | reverse complement strand
GTACCGTCCGCAGCCGCAGGACCCCGGCTTGTGTGACGCGTAGGGTGACGACGTCGGCCCGGGACGCCGTGCCGGAAACGACGACCCCCCCGCCCACGCGGCCCACTCGCACGGTGGGAGCCTTCGGTGTCCGGGCGACACCAGTCAGGACGCGCCGGACGGCGGTGTACGATGCCTTCGGACGTCCAGCAGCGGTGAAAAGGCCGAAGGTGTAGCCCCCGGGTCCGTCGTCACTGGTGTTGTAGAGCACCGCGGCGCGTACCCACGGCCGGGTCTTCAGGGCCGTCAGCACGTCGATGATGCCTCGCGCGGCGCTGGCCGGGGTCACGCACGGCTGATCGATCTGCACGAGCGGCTCGCCCTTGCGGTAGCAGTCGGTGAAGCCCCACTCGGTCAGCCACAACGGTGTGGCGTCCCGATTGCGACGTTGCACTTCCCGTGTCACACGCAGGCCGTTCAGCGTCGCGTTGTAGAACTGCACTGCCAGACCATCATAGAACCCGTTGGCACGGGCGTCGTACATCGCCTGCAGCCACCTGCCGTTGGTCCCGACGAACGAGCCGGCGATCACCGGCACCGACGGGGCCGCCCGCTTCAGCGGACGGTAGAGCGCCCTGACGAGCTTCACGTAGTTGACGACTTTGTCCGGTCCGGCCCAGTAGTTCTCGTTGCTCTGGTCGGGCTCGTTCCAGACCTGGAACGCGGCGAGGTTGGATCGGTAGCGGGCGGCCAGGAAAGTCGCTATTGGAACGGCCGAGTTGGCCGCGGCGGGCTGATACCGCGTCACCGCGAAGCGGTTGGGCGTCGGCCCGACGCACCCGCCGCGATCGGACGCGGGTGCCGACGATGCCCAGCACGGGGTGCTCGACAGCACGAGGATGGTGCGCATGCCTCGCTGGGCGGCTCCGGCGACCAGGTGGTCCAGCAACGCGAGGGCCCCCGGGTCGCGAATCCCTCGAGCGATCGGCTCGAGCGCTGACCAGGTCGCCTGCACGCGATACACGCGAGCGCCAGAGCGCTCTGCCAGGTCCAGATCGCGGTCAGACGTTGTCTGCAGGGAACTCGAGGTGCCCTGAAGCCCGAACACGGCGGCGTCCGCGCGGCCGGAGGGACCCAGTCCGGCAGCCGTCGCGACGGCTGTCGCGACGACGAGACGACGGGCTGGGCGGGGGAGAGACAGCAGAGCGCGCACGCGAAAATCCCGTCGGTGGATGGCTAGGTATCGTAGCGCTGCCTCCGCCCTGCCCGACGAGCCGGGGATACGCTGCACCGCGTGAGCCCACCGCAACAGCTGTCATGCACTCGCGGGGCCCCGGTGACGGTCCCGACGCTCGCGGCGGTGCTCGTTCTTGGCTGGTGGGGATTGGATCTCGGAGGCTTCGCGGTTGCGAGTTGGGCTCCGGGCGGCCTGTTCCTCCTCGGCCTTCTGGCGGTCACCCTGGTGACTGTGCCCGTTGGATGGCGCAGGCTGCCGCGAGCGGTGCTCGTCGCCGTAGCGTGCCTTGCTCTCTTCACGGCGTGGTCCTTCGCGTCTGTGCTGTGGGCCGACGACGCCGGCTACGCATGGGAAGGGGCAGGCCGCACGCTGGTCTACCTAGTCGTCTTCTGCCTCTTCGCGCTCTGGCCCCAGCGGGAGGGAACCGCGACCTGGGTCTTAGGCACTCTGATCGCGGTGGTCGCTCTAGCGGCCGCGGTCACCCTCGCGCGCATCTCGAGCGATCCGGGCTCCGCGGCGCTGCTCGGTTCGGGTCGCCTGAAGGCTCCGACCGGGTACCCGAACGCCACCGCCTGCCTCATGGCGCTCGGACTGTTCCCCGCCATGGTGCTTGCGGCGAGTCCCGCGCTCCGCCCATGGCTGCGCGGTCTGTTCACGACGCTCGCGGTGGTGTTCGCGGGAACGGCTCTGCTTACCGTCAGTCGAGGCGCGACGTACGCCTCGCCCATCGTTGTCGTGGTGCTGCTGGCGGCCGTACCCGGGCGGTTGCGCATCGCGCTGTCGGTGGCGGTGATGGGATTGGCGACCGCGTTGACCGCTGCGCCGCTATTGCATGTCGGCGACGTGGTGGGCGCCGGCGGCGACGTTGCGTCGGCCACCGACCGGGCGCTGACTCGCCTGCTCGCGGTGGCGCTCGTCGCCGGCATCCTGACGGCGCTCGGGGCAGCGCTCGCGGGGCGCGCGCGGCTCGCACCCTCCGTCGCACGACGACTCGAGCGAAGGCTCGGAGCCGCTGTCATCGCCGTCCTTGTCGTCGGCGCGGTGGGCGGTCTCGTCGTCGCGGGCAACCCCGTGGTGCGTGTCCAGGCGGCGTGGAACTCGTTCAAGGGCGGCTACGACGACAACGCGACGGAGGGCAACAGGCTGGTCGCCGGGCTCGGCTCGAACCGCTACGACTTCTACCGCGTGGGACTTCAAAGCTTTCGCGACCACCCGATCGTGGGGATCGGCGCTGACGGGTTCTACCAGCAGTATCTGCGGTCAGGCACAAGCGACGAGACGCCGCGCTACCCGCATTCGCTCGAGGTACGGACCCTCACGCAGACGGGCGTGATCGGCGCCGTGCTGCTGCTCGGCTTCTTCGTGGCTGCCGCGGTCGCGGCTTTGCGGGCCATGCGAGCGGGCGGCCCCGCGCAGGCGGCGGTCGCCGGCGGGGCGGCGATCGGCACGGCGTACTGGGTGGTGCACGGCAGCCTCGACTGGTTCTGGGAG
>JACCYI010000195.1 GCA_013696535.1 Solirubrobacterales bacterium | reverse complement strand
AGGTCCTGGCCATGGTGGCCGGGAACACGATCGCGGTGATGAAGCTCGGCTCGGACGTCGCCGACCTGGTGGTGCGCAACCTGCGCCTCGCGGGCCGGCGCGACGTGATCGCGCTCGCCCGCCAGATTGCCCGCACGGAGGACAAGCTCGAGCTCGTTCTGCAGGAAGTCGAGCACCTCCAGGACGACGTGCGGAAATCGCGAGCCTCGAGCAACGGCAGGGCAGAATCCGTCCCAGGCAACCGCGGCGCCGAACCCGTCCCGGAGATCATCACACCGTGAGCGCCCTGCGGGATTTGACCCGCCTGCCGGCGGACGCGCTCGAGTTCACGAACATCGTCCTGACCACCGGCGATGCACTTGTCGGGACGTCGCCGCGCGAGGTGGTCTGGACGCATCGCAAGACCACGCTGTACCGCTACAAGTCCAGCCGGCGCCTGCACGCGGTTCCGGTGCTCCTGGTCTTCGCGCTGATCAACCGGTCAGACATCTTCGATCTGCGCCCGGGAAACTCGTTCGTCGAGCACCTGCTCGAAGAGGGCTACGACGTCTTCCTGCTCGACTGGGGCGAGCCCGACGACGAGGACTCCGACATGGGTCTCGACACCTACGTGTGCGACGAACTGCCATGGGGGGTCCGCGAGTGCCTGCGCGCAGCCGGCCAGGACGAGGTCACGCTCGTGGGCTGGTGCATCGGCGGATCGCTGTGTGCGATGTACGCGGCGCTCGAGCCGGACGCCCCGGTGCGAAACGTGGTCCTCCTCACCACCCCGGTCGACACGAAGGGCGCTCTGTACACGACGTGGGTGGCGCGCGAGTCCTTCGACGTCGACGCGGTCGCCGACGCGTTGCCCGCCATCCCGGGCGCGGGGATCGACATCGCCAACAAGCTGATGAAGCCCGTCACGAACTTCTGGACCACGTACCGGCGCCTGTGGGACCAGGTGCGTGCCGGCGAGGTCAAGCGCGAGGCCTACCAGACCATGGCCAAGTGGGTAGCCGACAACCCGCCCTTCCCGTCGCGTGCGTACCGGCAGTGGATCACCTGGATGTACAAGGAGAACCGCCTGGCGCGCGGCACGCTGCGCCTGCGGGGGCGCCGTGTCGACCTGGGGCGAATCGATCACAATCTGCTCGTGATCACGGCGGGCGCAGATCACATCGCGCCTCGGGAGGGCACCCTGCCCATCCTCGATCTGGTCTCGAGCGCAGACGTGACCCACCTGGACCGGCCAGGCGGGCACATCGGGTTGATGGCGGGCTCCAAGGCCCGCACAGAGGTCTGGCCGGAGATCGTCGACTGGCTTGAGGAGAGGAGCGCAGCATGAGCACGACCGAGGAACACGCATCGCAGCAGCAGGTGGGGGACAAGCTGACGGGAAGGGTCGCCTTCGTTACAGGCGGCACGCGCGGGATCGGCAAGGCGATCTGCCTCAGTCTGGCCTCACAGGGCGCGGTGGTCGCCGCAGGCTACGGCCGCGACCGCGAGACGGCCGAGGAGTTCTGCAAGGTGATCGAGGACAAGGGGGTCGAGGGCTCGATCCATCAGGGAAACATCGGCTCCGCCGATGACTGCCGCCGCTCGATCGCCGAGGTCATCGAGCGGCACGGGCGCCTCGACATTCTCGTGAACAACGCCGGGATCACGAGCGACCATCCCGTCCTCAAGATGGAGGACGAGCACTGGGACAAGGTGCTGGCCGTGAATCTGTCCGGCGCCTTCCACCTCTCGAAGGCGGCTTTGGCGCACATGCTCGAGCGCGGTTCGGGGCGGATCGTCAACATCTCCTCGATCATCGGGCAGACGGGGAACATCGGCCAGGCAAACTACGCCGCCTCGAAGTCCGGGCTGTTCGGACTGACGATGACGCTGGCACGCGAAGCCGCGTTCGCCCTCAAGAAGGCGGGGAAGCTCACGGACGATTCCGTCAACGTGACGGTCAACACCGTGGCTCCCGGCTTCATCGAGACCGAGATGCTCGCAACCGTTCCGGAGAAGGTTCTGGACCGGATCCGGAGCCAGGTCCCGCTCGCCCGTCTCGGTCAGCCCGAGGAGATCGCGCGCGTGGTGCATTTCCTGTGTGCGGATGCCTCCTCCTACAT
>JACCYI010000147.1 GCA_013696535.1 Solirubrobacterales bacterium | reverse complement strand
CACCACGCCCGGACGGCGACTAATCCCTCATGAGAGGGTGCGAGCGACCACAACTTCACGACGTGACCGCTCCCGCTCGAGCAGGGTTCGAGCCGCGACTCAGCGTGCCGCGTATCCCAGCGTGTTGAGAGCCTGCAGCGAAGCCTGGATGTCGCGCTCTCCGTCGTTGACCGCCTGGCGCGCACGACGATAAGCGAGCCGGTCGTTGCGCTGGGCCGCGGCCGAGAGCCCGGCGTAAGCCTGACGCGTCCGGCGGAACGCCCGCCGTATGGCCGTGTGCATCTCCGCATCCGAAGGCGGATCGGTGGCCGCCAGAGCGCGCCCAGCTTCCGCGTACGCCAGTGCCAGGGAGCGAGCCGCCTCGGGCTGACGGCCGCGCCGGCGCAGGTTTGCGCGCTCGCGCGCCCGCACCGCGTTCAAGCGGGTGAGGATGTCCGTGAGCACCTCGCCATACTGCGCGCTGAAGATCACCTCGACGGGCCGTGCTCCACGGATCTCGAGCGTCGCGGCGACCTGCTCGCAGCGGGCCAGTTGCCGAGCTGCCGGGGCGCCGGTCATCGGGACGGAGCACGAGACCATCGCGACACCGTCGGAGGTCGGGACGGAATAGAGCGTCAGGAGCCTCGCGCTCCCACGCGGACGCAGTCCCGAGTAGCGCAGCGCGCGCCCTCCACCCAACGTGACGAGATCGGGCCTCGGGAGCCCGCCGGCCAACGAGGCGATCACCGGCAGCGGGACGAAACTCGGGCCCGCCGCCACGACCGACCCGGCGGCGAGGGTGGGCCCTCTGGATTCGGGGTCTGGAGCCACAAGCGCTATCGGCTTCTGCGAGAAGCTCAGCCCGGCGATCTCGGAGTCGCCCGTCCGCTTCCACTCCGCCGGAGCGGTGAGCTCGATAAGGCCCGATCTCACGGTCTTCGGAAGATCCGGAGGAGCCTCCGCGCGATGGCGATTGGCGATGACGACGCCGGCAATCGCAGCGGCCGCCAGGAGTACCGCCGTCGCCGCGATCAGACCGAGGCGCTTGGACCCTGATCCCGATCGGCCGCCCGCATCGGCCCGGGCTGCGGGCGCCGCTGACGCGGCTCCTCCGTCGTTCCAGACGGTCACGTCGGCGACGTTTCGTCGCACACCGTCCCGCGTCTCGCGAACACGCTTTCCGGGCGCCGGCGCGCGACGACCGCCTTGCCTCCGCGTACGACCTGCGGTGTAGCTCTCTGACGATGAGTCCCCCGACCAGAGCACCAGCGTGGCCGCCAGGTCCCGCATGAGCTCTGACACCTTCGCCTGGCGCTGATCCGGCTCTTCGGAGAGTGCACGGGCGAAGGGCTCGTCGAGCTCTGGCGGCAGCTCGCGCGAGTGACGCGCCATCGGCAAGGGCGGCTTCCCGTCGTGTGACAGGGCGCCGTGCCAATAGGGCAGCGCGCCCGTCAGACACTCGTAGGCGACGGCGGCGAGTCCGTAGACGTCGCTCCGGGGTGTCGCGGGTTCGCCTGCGAACTGCTCCGGCGCCCCGTAGAGGAGCGCCGGGCCGACGTATGGGTCGTCACCGGCCTGCAGACGGCTCAGCCCGAAATCGTCGACGAAGGTCTCGTCACGGGAACCGAGCCCGATCGAGTGGGTCTGCAGGCAACCGTGGACGAGGTTCATGGCGTGAGCCACTTCCAGCACGTCGGCGACCTGACCGAGTACGCGCAGCGCTCGTGGAAGCTTCAGGGCCCCGTACTCGAATTCCCTCCCCTCAGCGTCCAGGGTCTCGGCCAGCGTGGGTCGACGTGCGAGTGCCGTCACGACGTAGAGGCCGCGCTCGGAGCTGCCGGCGTCGAGCACCTCGACCAGCCCGGGGTGGGTGATCGCCGCAAGCCGCGGCTGGTCCGCCTGCAGACGGCTTGAGAATCGCTCGTCCTGACTGAGCCGCTCATCGATGAGCTTGAAGACGACACGGCCGTGGCGCGATCCCTTCGTCGCCTCGTAGGCGATGTACGCGCCCCTCGGACGGTCGAGAGACCGCCTGAGGCGGTAGCCCGCGATCGTCGACCCCGTGAGTTGGCCGTCACCGGTCGGGGGCTGGGCTTCGGCGTTCTTACGGCGGACGATCAACGCGCGGCGCCCCTGCGGTCGGACGGCACGGGTTCAGGGTAGTCAGCCATCGACCCAGGAAACGGGAGACGCGGGCCAGTACTGGCGTGCGAGTTTCGGTGGACTGCACCTGACGGTGGTATGACGTCGGCGTGACGCGTATCCGCCACGCCGAATCCGCCGATCTGGCGGAGGTGGAGAGAATCCACGCGGAGGCGGCCGAGACCATTCCTGCGACCTTCGACGAGGCCGGGCGACCGGCGGCGTGGTGGCAGGCGACACTCGAGAGCTGCGACGCCGAGATCGGACACCTGCTGCTCGTCGCCGTCGCTGAGGACGGGACCGTGATGGGCTACGCGAAAAGTGGGCAGTTCCGCGACAAGGCGGCGTACCGGACGACGTGCGAGACCTCGATCTATCTCGGAGCGGACCACCGCGGCTCGGGCGTCGGTGGCGCGGTCTACCGTGAGCTGATCGCGCGCCTCGATCGAGGACCTCTGCGGCTCGCGGTCGCAGGGGTCACGCAGCCGAACGTCGCGAGCGATCGGCTTCATCGGGCGCTCGGATTCGTGGAGGTCGGCACCTTCACCGGCGTGGGGATCAAATTCGGGCGCCCGTGGGATGTGCTGTGGTACCAACGGAGGCTTGGAGGTCCGCGCTAGCTCACCGCCTCTTCCTTCTTCGGGGCCCGCTTGCGCGGTGGCATGAGGTCGGTGATCGTGCCGTCCGCCATCTCGGCGGCGAACGCCAAGGTCTCCGAGAGCGTGGGATGCGGGTGGATCGTGAGGCCGATGTCCTCGGCGGTCGCGCCCATCTCGAGCGCGTGGACCGCTTCGGCGATTAGGTCGCCCGCGCTCGGCCCGACGATGCCCGCGCCCAACAACCGACCGGTACCTGGCTCGAACAGCGCCTTGGTCACGCCCTCGGACCTCGCCATCGCAAGCGCCCGGCCGGACGCCGCCCACGGGATGCTGCCCTTCTCGACCTCGATCCCCTGGGCCTTGGCCTCCGTCTCCGTCAAGCCCATCCACGCGACCTCGGGATCCGTGTAGGCGACGGACGGGATGGTACGCGGGTCGAAGGAGACGTCGTGACCGGCGATCACCTCGGCCGCCACCTTGCCCTCGTGCGTAGCCTTGTGAGCGAGCATCGGCTCTCCGACGACGTCGCCGATGGCATGGATGTGCGGAACGTTCGTGCGCATCTGGGAGTCGACTGCGATGAAGCCGCGATCGTCCACCGTGACCCCGGCCTTCTCGGCCCCGAGCAACCCGCCGTTCGGCCGCCGTCCCGTCGCCATCAGGATGCGATCGTAGACCTGCGGCTCCGGCGCCTTGTCGCCTTCGAAGGTCACGCGCAGGCCCTCGTCGGACGGCTCCACCTCGGCGACCTTCGTCTTGAGCAGAATCGACTCGTAGCGGCCCTCGATCCGCTTCTGCAGCGGGCGGACGAGGTCCTTGTCGGCGCCCGGGATGAGCGCGTCCATCATCTCGACGACGGTGACCTTGGACCCCAGCGCGTCGTAGACGGTGGCCATCTCGAGCCCGATGATCCCGCCTCCGACCACCAGCAGCCGCTCCGGGATGTCCTCGAGCAAGAGGGCGCCGGTCGAGTCCATGATGCGCGGGTCGTCGAGCGGGAAGCCGGGGAGCTCGAACACTCGCGAGCCGGCCGCGATGATGCAGTTCTCGAAGCCGACCGTCTTCGAGCCGTCGCCGGTCTCTACGGAGAGGACGTTGGGCGACTCGAAGGCGGCGACGCCCGTGACGACCTCGATCTTGCGCTGCTTGGCGAGGCCGGACAAGCCGCCCGTCAGCTTGTCGACCACGGACTCCTTCCAGCTCCGCAGCGCGTCGAGGTCGATCTCGGGCTCGCCGAAGGAGATGCCGTGGGCGGCGGAGTCCTTGGCTTCGGCGACCACCTTCGCCATGTGCAGCAGCGCTTTGGAAGGGATGCATCCGACGTTCAGGCAGACGCCACCGAGCGACTCATAGCGCTCGATCAGCACGGTCTTCAAGCCGAGGTCGGCGGCCCGGAAGGCGGCGGTGTAGCCGCC
>JACCYI010000125.1 GCA_013696535.1 Solirubrobacterales bacterium | reverse complement strand
ATCCCAGTGAGAGGTGAACGCCAGGCCTTCGGTGGCGCCGACGCCGTAGCACCACATCGACAACGGCCGCTCCGCTGCCAGGGCCGGATCGAGCTGCCGGATCGTGCCCGCCGCCGAGTTACGCGGGTTCATGAAAGTCGAGAGGCCCTTCTGGGCACGGCGCTCGTTGAGGCTCGCGAAGTCCGGCAGCGACATGTAGAGCTCGCCGCGGACCTCGACGAGCGCCGGCGCGTCCTCGATCCGGAGCGGGATCGAAGGGATCGTCCGCAGGTTGTGGGTGACGTCCTCGCCGACCTCGCCGTTGCCCCGCGTGGCGCCCCGCTCGAGCACGCCGTCGCGATACACGAGCGAGATCGCGAGGCCGTCGATCTTCGGCTCCGCGACGAACTCGAAGCGCGGGTCCTCGATGCCCTCCCGCGCGAGGTGCGAGCGCATGCGCGCCACCCAGGCGCGTAGTTCCTCCTCGGAACGCGCGTTGGCCAGCGACAACATGGGCTGCAGATGTGTGACCTTCTCCAGGCGCGAGACCGGCTCGCCGCCGACGCGCTGGGTCGGCGAGTCGG
The DNA here is from genome assembly GCA_013696535.1 of Solirubrobacterales bacterium. The sequence continues at coordinate 3,050 of JACCYI010000125.1, read as the reverse complement.
GACGCAGGAGCTCGGGATGGGTCGCTTCGAGGGCGCGGAGCTCGTCGAGCAGCGCGTCGTAGGTGTCGTCGCCGATCTCGGGATCGTCGAGAACGTAGTAGCGGTGTCCGTGATGCTCGAGCTGCCGCCGGAGCTCGTCTATTCGCTGCTCGACCCCCTCGCTCATTCCACCTCTCGCGCAGCGGGCTCCAGCAGGCGCTTGAGGTCGTACTCGCGCAGTGTCTGCATGCCAGGCTCGTCGTTGAGGTCGAAGTGCAGTGGCGTGACCGCGATGCGCCCCTCGGCGACGGCGGCCAGGTCCGTCCCGTCCTCGTGGTGGTAGCCGGGGGCGTCACCGTAGATCCGGTAGAGCTTGCGGGCGCCGACCTCCTGCTCGATGTGGAGCTCGTCGCCGTAGATCCGCTTCCCGAGCCGCGCTACCTCGACACCGCCCACCTCCCCCGCCGGGCAATTGACGTTGAGGAGCGTTCCCGACGGCATCGGAACGTCATCGATCTCCTCGACCACGCGGGCGGCGAAGGCGGCGGCCGTCTCGAAGTCAAACGCCTCTCCAAGCCGGAAATCCATCTCACGGGCGGCGGACTGCTGAGAGACCGCAAGTCCGGGAATGCCGAGCAGGACGCCTTCGAGCGCCGCAGCGACCGTTCCCGAGTAGGTGATGTCGTCACCCAGATTGGCGCCGTGGTTGATGCCCGAGACGATCAGCTCCGCGACGAAGCCCTCGATGAGGCCCAGTGCGGCGAAGCGCACGCAGTCGACGGGAGTCCCGTCAGTGGCGTAGCCCACCGTGCCATCCCCGAAATCGATCTCCTCGACCCAGATCGGCCGCCGGGTGGTGATCGAGCGCGCAGTGGCCGAGCGATTGGAGTCCGGCGCGATGACGGCGAGCTCGATGTCGGGCACCTTCAGGAGGGCTCGCCGCAACGCCTGCAGACCCTCGGCGGCGATGCCGTCGTCGTTCGTGAGGAGCACGCGCATCCCGACGAGAATACCCGTGCCCTCGGCGCCTAGAAGAGCGCAACCTCGACCGGCGCTCCCCGTGCGACGAAGCCCTCTCCCGGCGCGACGAGGGCGAGCCCGTCGGCGCCGAGCGCCGCGGTCGGGCCGTGCCCGGCCACCGCCACCGGCGTCGCCCCCTCCCCGCCGATCCGGCAGGGGATGGCGCGGGTCCTACCCGGTCGGCGGGCGAGGGGCAGCACCGCCGCAGCCGTCACCTTCCGCGCTGCGCTGCTGCCCCCGGTGAGCCGGTGGAGCGCCGGTTCGGCCAGCAGCCGGAAGGCCACGAGCGCTGAGAGCGGGTTGCCCGGAAGTCCGAGCACCGGGCGGCCGTCCTGGTCGAGCCCGAACGCCGCGGGTCGCCCCGGCGCCAGAGCGACCCCTGCGAAGACCAGCTCCACTCCGGCCGACGCGAGCGCCGAGCGGACATGGTCGTGCGGCCCGACCGATATCCCGCCGCAGGTGAGGATCAGATCAGCCCGTTCGAGTGCCGTGACGATCGCGGCCGTCACTGCCCGCGCCTGGTCGGGCGCCGCCTGAGATGACACCACCTGGGCGCCTCGAGCCTCGACCAGGGCCTGCAGCATGCTGCGGTTGGAGTCGCGCACGCCGCCTGGAGCGAGCGGCTTCCCAGCTCCGGTCAGCTCATCACCCGTAACCACGATGGCCACCCGCGGCCGGCGGCGGCATGCAAGCGCCTCGACGCCGGCGGCGGCGAGCGCTCCGATCTCGATGGGTCCGATTTCGGTTCCCGCACCCACCAACACGCCGCCCTCCGCAATCTCTTCGCCGGCCCGACGGACGTCCGAGCCGGCCGGAACCGCCGCCCGCAGCCCGATGAGCGCGTCGCCGGAACTCTCGGCCAGCTCGCTCCTCACCACCGCATCGGCGCCCGCAGGAAGGACGGCTCCCGTCGAGATCCGCATCGCCCCACCCGCCCGCAACGCCTGTGCTGACGGCCGCCCGGCCCGCGCTTCGCCGCTGACCGGCAGCGTCACGGGCGCGCCCGTCGTGTCCGACGACCGCACGGCGTAGCCGTCCATGGCCGAATTGTCGAAGCCGGGCACTTGCTCCACGGCCACGACGGGGTCGGCGGCCACCCGCCCGAGCGCCGAGGCGACCAACACCTGCTCGACTCCAAGAACTTGGACGCGGGCGTCGATCGCGGCGCAGGCGTCATGGAGAGTGAGGAGACTGCTCGGCATGGCCATGGTGGCGGCGGTGCTGGCCGGCGGCGAGAGCCGGCGGATGGGTGAGCCCAAGGCGGCGCTCGAACTCGAAGGACGAACGCTACTGGAGCGCGCGGTGGGCGCCGCGCACGCCGCGGGGCTGCGACCGGTCGTGGTGGCCAAAGCCGATACGACGCTGCCTCGGGTCGACGCCGAGCGATGGGACGAGCCGGTGGACCCCCGGCACCCGCTGGCCGGGATCGTCGCCGCCCTGCGGGCCGCTGGGTCGGACGGCATCGTCGCCCTCGCCTGTGACACGCCGTTCGTCCCGCCGCGGCTCCTGAGAGCGCTGGCCGAGCGACCGCGGACGACGCTCGTGCGTGCCGGCGGCCGTCTGCATCCGCTCCCGGGCCGCTACGCCGCCGACTCATGCGCCCCGCTGGCCGACGCGCTCGCGCGGTCCGCACCGCTTCAGCAGGCCCTGCTCGATCTCGGCGCCGAGATCCTTGACGAGCCGGACGGGCCGGCGCTGCTCAACGTCAACCACCCCCAGGACCTAGAGGCGGCGCGCGCCTGGCTCGCGTCGAATCCACAGTCCGGCGCCGGCAACCGGTAGGAGGCGTGAGAACGTTGAGACGGAGCTTCGGTGAGCACCGACCCCTTCTCTCGAGAATCGCTAGTCGGTGATAGCCCTTCGCTACCACGGGCTAGCGATGTCGCGGAAGACACCCCACCTTCCGGCCGCTCGTATCCAGACTTCTCCGTCGCGGAAAAACACCCCGCCTTCCGGGCGCTCGGATTCAGAGTTCTCCGGCCGCCACCAGCTCCTGCGCCACCCGCATGGCCTCCTCGAGCGTCACGCCGTGTCGCCCCGCCACCCAGCAC
>JACCYI010000118.1 GCA_013696535.1 Solirubrobacterales bacterium | reverse complement strand
GCGTTCATGTGAGGAGTTGCCGCCGCCGCGACGGCTACGCTACTGCGACACCATGCTGACACTTGGCGTATTCGGGATCAACAACGACGGAGTCAACACCGCCGTCAACGTCCTGATCCTCTTTCTGGTGGTCATCTGGGCCGCGCTGGTCTTCTGGACCTACGCGGACGCGCGGCGGCGTATCGACGATCCGATGCTCGTCGCGTGCGCGACCGCCGCGTCGCTGTTCCCGTTCGTGGGCTCGATCGTCTACGCCATCGTGCGGCCGCCCGAATTCCTCGACGAGGTCTACCTGCGCAACCTGGAGATCCAAGCGGCGGAGGAGCGGCTGCGTCAGCTCGAGGCGCGCAGCGACGGTGGCCCGCGGGACACCGCCCGCCTGCAGCAGCTCGAGTCAGAGCTCGAGCGCGAGAAGGCTCGCCGCCTGGAGCTCGAGCGTGCGATGGCGTCCTCACGGCGCCCCCGCCGGACGGCCGGCGCGACCACCGAGCTGCCCGCTGCCGAGCGGCCGCCGGGTTACTGAACCACCACCTCACACTGGAGCTCTAAGCGATGGATCGGACCCTCATCCTGGTCAAGCCGGACGCGTTCGCCCGCAATCTCACAGGCGAGATCATCGCCCGTTTCGAGCGCAAGGGTCTGCGCATCGCCGCCCTGAAGCAGATGGTCGTGACCGAGGAGCTCGCCGAGCGACACTACGCCGAGCACGACGGCAAGCCGTTCTTCGGGGAGCTCGTCGAGTTCATCACCTCCGGACCCCTCGTGGCGATGGTTCTAGAGGGTCCCGAGGCCGTGAAGGCCGCCCGCCAGGTCATCGGGGCCACGAATCCGCTTGAAGCCACGACGGGTTCCATCCGTGGTGATTTCGCCGTCGCCGTCGGGCAGAACATGGTCCACGGTTCCGATGCCACGGAGTCCGCGGCGCGCGAGGCCGGGCTCTTTTTCCCCGAGCTCGAGGCCTAGCACTGCAGCGGCTCACGCTGGCCTCGGCCTCGCCGCAGCGACGGGCGATCCTGACCCAGCTCGGAGTGCAGTTCGACGTCCGTCCGGCTGACGTCGTGGAGACGACGCTCGGTGAGCCGCTCGCCTTGGTGCAGGAGAACGCGCGCCTGAAGGCGCTGGCCGTGCCCGGCGCGCTCGTGCTGGGGGCCGACACGGTGGTCGAGCTCGACGGCGAAGTGCTGGGCAAGCCACCGGATGCCGAGAGCGCTCGAAACTTCCTCGGCCGGCTGGGGGGACGCGGGCATCGCGTCCTCGGGGGCGTGGCGATTGCCCGCGACGGGGAGATCTCGGCCTGCGGCACGGCCACCACGGAGGTGCAGTTCCGGTTGCTCGAGCCGGCGCTCCTCGACTGGTATGTGCGAACCGGGGAATGGAGCGGTCGCGCGGGCGGCTACGCGATCCAAGGCCGCGGCGCGGCGCTGGTCGAATCGATCTCCGGTGACTACTCCAACGTCGTGGGGCTCCCGGTCGCGCTACTGCTCGAGCTGGTTCCGGAACTGTTGGCGAAGCGCGGGTAACCGCTACACTCCCGCTCTCGACGCCGGCACGTTTTTCCCTGGTCTCGGCGCGTCGGCGCGGTCGGGATTCACCCCGGCGCGTCGCTCCCATCACTATGGGCTTCTTCTCCTACCTCACCGGTTTCGGAGGCCGCGACATGGCGGTCGATCTCGGCACCGCTAACACCCTCGTCTACGTGCGTGGCCGCGGCATCGTGCTGTCGGAGCCATCCGTCGTCGCCATCGACTCCCGTACGGGCGAGGTCCACGCCGTGGGTATCGAGGCCAAGCGGATGCTGGGCCGCACGCCCGGCACGATCTCGGCGATCCGCCCACTCAAGGATGGGGTGATCGCCGACTTCGACGTGACGGAGGAGATGCTGCGCCACTTCATCCAGAAGGTGCATCAGAACCGCTGGGCGCATCCGCGCGTCGTGGTCTGCGTGCCTTCTGGCGTGACCGGCGTCGAGAAGCGCGCGGTGGAGGAGGCGTGCCTGAGTGCCGGCGCACGCCAGGCCTACCTCATCGAGGAGCCGATGGCCGCCGCCATCGGAGCCGGCCTGCCCGTTGGAGAGCCCACCGGCAACATGGTGGTCGACATCGGAGGCGGCACGAGCGAGGTGGCCGTCATCTCTCTCGGCGGCATCGTGGTCTCGCAGTCCATCCGCGTGGGCGGGGACGAGCTCGACGACTCGATCATCAACTACGTCAAGAAGGAGTACAAGCTCCTGATCGGCCAGCAGACGGCGGAGGAAGTCAAGCTCGAGATCGGCTCGGCTTATCCGCTCGAAGAGGAGGTCCAGGCCGAGATCCGTGGCCGCGACCTCGTCTCGGGGTTGCCCAAGACGGTGGTGCTGACCTCAGAAGAAGTGCGTGCCGCTCTCGAGGAGCCGCTCGTGCAGATCATCGACGCGATCAAGGAGACTTTGGATCGCACGCCGCCCGAGCTCGCGTCGGACATCATGGATCGCGGGATCATGCTGGCCGGCGGCGGGTCGCTGCTGCAGGGCCTCGACGAGCGCCTGCGGGAGGAGACGCAGATGCCGGCGCACCGCGCGGAGTCCCCGCTGACCTGCGTGGCGGTCGGGTCGGGGCGCTCGCTCGAGGAGTTTGAGGCGATCCACCGATCCAACAAGAACAAGCAGCGCAACCACAACGGCCGGCGGCGAACGCGGTGAAACCCCCCGCCACTACGGAGTTCTTCACGGTATGTACGACAGAACGGTGCGACGTCGCCGAGCAGTGCTGCTCGGGCTCGTCGTCCTCTCGCTGATCCTGCTCACGGCGTACTTCGGCGAGTCCGCCGGAGGTGGGCTTCATTCGGTCCAGCGCGGAGCGCTGAGCGTCCTGGCTCCGGTCCAGGAAGGCGCCAACCGCGCGCTCAAGCCCGTCCGCGACCTGTTCGGCTGGGCGGGCGACACGGTGGACGCCAAGCAGGAGCGAGACGACCTCGTCAAGCGCAACCGGTCGCTCGAGGCGCTGGTCAACTCACAGCAGGTGGAGCTCTCGCAGTACGACCAGATCAAGAAGATCGTCGACGTCAACGCGGAAGCCAACCTCGATCGGTTCTCGCCGGTGACCGCGCGGGTGATCAGCCAGACCCCGAGCCTCTTCTACTCAGAGATCAAGATCGACAAGGGCTCGAGCGCCGGTATCGCGCTCGGCCAGCCCGTCACGGGCGGCGGGGGTCTGGTGGGCCGGGTATCGCGCGTGGCGGGCAACGCCGCGGCCGTGACGCTGATCACCGACGAGGAGTTCGCGGTCGCGGCGCGCACTCTCAAGACCAAGGTCCCCGGCACCATCCGGCCCGAAGTCGGGGCGCCGGGTGACCTGATCCTCGACTTCGTGTCGCAGCGCTCAGACGTCGACCGGGGTGAGCGCATCGTGACGGCCGGTACCACGTCCCCTCGGCTGCCCTCGCTGTTCCCGCCCGGCATCCCGATCGGCAAGGTGCGCCGGGTCGAGGCTGGAGCGGGAGATCTGGATCGCGAGGTCCACGTGCGCCCTGCCGCGGACATGAGCAACCTGCAGTTCGTGGCGGTGCTCACCGAGACGCAGACCGGCGATCTCACGGCGGCCGCCGCCCCGTGACCATCACTCCCGCCCTCGTCGGCCGGCTGGTGGCGCTCGGGGCGATCGGCGTCATCTTCCAGACCGCCGCGATCTCCCAGGTCACCATCTTCGGGGCCCCGGTCGATCTGTTTCCGCTCGTCGTAGCGGCTGTGGGCCTGCTCTCCGGCTCGATCGGCGGTGCGTGCTTCGGCTTCGGGGCCGGCCTGTTCATCGACGTCGCGATGCTCCAGGCCGTCGGGGTCACGTCGCTGATCTACGTGCTGGTCGGTTACGGCGCGGGACGGCTGCGCGAGTTGCGCGACCCCGCCCATGGACTGACGCCCATGGCAGTCGGTGCGGCCGCCACTCTCGTCGCGACCGCGGGCTTCGCCATCCTGACCTTCATGATCGGGGTCGATGCTCCTGTCTCCCTGCTTCTGGTGCGGCAGATTCTCGTGACCGTGGTGGTCAACACCCTGCTCGCGATCCCGGTCTACGCCGCGGTCCGGCGCATCCTCTCGCCGTTCCTGCCCGACGATCCGCGCCGCCGCCGCCGCCGCGCTTACACCACCGGCGGCTTGAGCCCGCTGAGCCGCTCCTAGATCTGCCGTGTCGCCCCTTTCGCCACTCGACGAGCGCCGCCCCGCGATCACGCCGCAGCTCGCCGTCCGCGTCGCGGTGCTGGGCGGGATCGCCTTCGCCCTCTTCGCCATCGTCTTCTTCCGCCTGTGGTTCCTGCAGGTGCTCTCGGGCGAGGAGTACGTATCCCAAGCCCGCGAGAACCGGGTGCGCAAGGTCAAGATCGAAGCGCCTCGCGGCGACATCGTCGACCGGAACGGGACGTCGCTGGTGGAGACTAAGGAGGCGGCGGTCGTGCAGCTGCTGCCCAACGGGTTGCCGCCCGTCGAGCGCGAGGCTGCGGTCGCGTACCAGAAGGCGCTCTCGCGGGCCGAGCGCGACCGGATCTCGGCGCGGACCGCATCGGAGACACTCAAGCGACGAGAGCGTCGTCGCGGTGAGCGGACCACGAAAGGCGACCGGCGCGAGATCGGACGACTCGAGGCCGCGGGCAGGGAGGCCCGCAAGGTCGCCGTTCCGCCGCTGGCCCCCGGCGCCACAGGCGCCCGCCGGCTCTACCGGCGTCTGAGCAAGGTCATCGGCGTCACCCCCCACACCATCCACAAGCGCGTCGTCCAGCAGCTCGCGCTCACCCCGTACGCCGCGGTGACGGTCAAGACCGACGTCGGCAGCGCCGTCTACAACTACCTGCTCGAGCGTCAGAGCCGATTCCCGGGTGTTCGGCCCACGAAGACCTTCCTGCGGTCCTATCCCGAGAAGCGGGTCGGCGCACAGCTCTTCGGCACGCTGGCGGAGATCTCGCCCGACCAGCTCAAGCTCGACAAGTACCGCGAGGTGGACGCCGGCACCCGCATCGGCAGCGGTGGGATCGAGGAGACCTACGACCGGTGGCTGCGCGGCGTCGACGGCTTCAGCCGCGTGTCCATCGACGCTCAGGGCCGACCCCGCGACGAGCTGCCGGCCACCCGTCGCGAGCCCAGGCAGGGCAACCGGGTCAAGCTCTCGCTCGACCTCCAGCTCCAGCGCGCCGCCGACAAGGCGATGCAGAACGCGATCTCGGTTGCCAGATCGAAGTATCCCGACGCCAGGGCCGGCGCCTACGTCGCGATGAGCCCGACGACCGGCGAGGTCTACGCGCTCGGGTCATACCCGAGCTATGACGCCAACCTCTTCGCCAAACCGCTCTCCCAGGAGCGCTTTGACCGGCTGAACTCCGAGGCCGAAGGCGCGCCCCTCTTCAACCGGGCCCTCTCGGCCACCTATCCGACCGGTTCGGTGTTCAAGCCGGTGACGGCGCTCGCCGGCCTGGCTTCCGGGACGTTGACGCCGGGACAGGTCTACAACGACACGGGGAAGTTCACCCTCGGCAACCAGGTCCGCCAGAACGCCAAGGGCGAGATCTACGGACCCGTGAACCTGTCCGAGGCGCTGAAGGTCTCTGTCGACACCTACTTCTTCAATCTCGGTCTGCGTCTCAACGACGTCAAGGACCGCCCGCTCCAGACCTGGGCCCGCCGGCTGGGATTCGGGCGCCGAACGGGCATCGACCTGCCTGAAGAGCCTAAGGGGCTCGTGCCGGACGCGCGCTGGCGCAACGAAGCGTTCGCTAAGTACGAGCGCTGCCGCGAGAAGCAGGGACTCGGCCAGGGCTCCCAGGCGGCGCTGTTCGCCTGCGGCGGCGTCGAGCGCGGCTGGTCGGCCGGCGACAACGTCTCCCTGGCGGTCGGCCAGGGAGACCTGCAGGCCACGCCGCTGCAGGTGGCGGTCGCTTATTCGACGCTGGCCAACGGCGGACGGATCCTCCGGCCGCGCCTCGGCCAGGCGGTGGAAGACGGCGCGGGCAGCCTCGTACAGGAGATCGACCCTCCCGCCCGCCGTCGAGTGAGCATCGAGGCAAAGGACCGCACCGTCATCATGGAGGGCCTGAGGCGAGCGGCTTCGGAGGACGGTGGAACCTCTACGGCCGTGTTCAAGGGCTTCGGGGGCACCGTCTACGGTAAGACCGGTACTGTCGAACGTGGCCTGAATCCCGACCAGGCCTACTACGCCGCCTACGTCAACCAGCAGAATCGGCCCATCGTCGTCGTCACCACCATCGAGAAGGGCGGCTTCGGCGCTGAGACCGCCGCACCGGCCGCCTGCCGGATCCTCGCCGAGTGGTATGACAAGAAGGCGCCATGCGGCGCCGGGACGGCTCCCCAGTGAGCTATTCCACCCCCATCCAGCCCGTGGCGAGCCCGTCGCCCCGACTCGAGCGGCGGACGCTCCACCTCCGGCTCGATCCCCTGCTCACACTCGCCGTGCTCGGGCTCTGCGCTTGCTCTGTGCTGACGATCCGCAGCGCCACCAGCGACGACATCGCGGGCCAGCCTTCGTACTACGTCATTCGGCAGGCCCTGTACGTCGGCGTGGGCCTGGTGCTCATGTACGGCGTCTCCCGGATCGACTACTCGCGGCTGCGCGAGCTCAAGTATCCGATCTACGGCCTGATGATCGCCTCCATCGCCCTCGTGTACGCGCTGGCCACCGCCACTCGCGGCTCCAAACGCTGGATCGAGCTGCCCTTCTTCCGCTTCCAGCCGTCCGAGCTGGGAAAGATCCTGCTGGTGCTGGCGATATCGGCGTTCATCACCGATCGCATGCGCCGCTTCGATCGAGACACGACCGCGCGGGTGGTGCTCCTCGCGCTGTTCCCGGCCATGCTGGTGATGGCCCAGCCTGACCTCGGCACCTCGTTGGTCTACATCGTCGGCATCCTGGCCCTGCTCTTCGTCGCCGGCGCCCCGTGGAAGCACTTCGCGGCGCTCGCGGCACTCGGTGCGGTGGCCATCACCGTGTCACTCGTCGCCCTTCCGGCGGCGGGCGTCGAGTTGCTCAAGCCCTACCAGACGGCGCGCCTGACGGCGTTCCTGGACCCATCGGGCAATCCGGGTGACGAGGGCTACCAGCAACAGCAGTCGAAGATCGCGATCGGTTCGGGTGAGAAGACGGGCCGGGGAGTGGAGAATTCCACGCAGACATCACTGAACTTCCTGCCTGAGCATCACACGGACTTCATCTTTGCGGTGGTGGGCGAGACCTACGGGTTCGCCGGTGCCGCGCTGGTCTTATCGCTCTACGCGCTGCTGGTCTGGCGCGGGCTGCACATCCTCACCATCGCCAAGAATCTGTACGGCGCCCTGATCGCCGGAGGCATCACCGTGATGCTCCTCTTCCAGATCTTCGTGAACGTCGGGATGACCGTCGGGATCATGCCCATCACGGGCGTCCCGGCACCGCTTCTGAGCTTCGGCGGATCGTCGATGCTCGTCACGTTCCTGGCCATCGGCCTGCTGCAGTCGATCTCCGCGCAGGCGCGCGAGACGGCTGCCTCCAAGGGCCGGGCGCCACTCTTCCAGTGAGGTTTCATGAGAAAGCAAGTGCTTGTAACGGTCGATCGTGGAGAGACCCGCGTCGCAATGCTCGAGGCGCCGGGAGATCCTGTCGCCGCGGAATCAGCCACGGGGCGGTCCGCAAAGACCCTCGATAGGGACTTCCGCGTCGCGGAGGTCTACTTCGAGCGCCGAGGTGGGCGCTCCATCGTCGGCAACATCTACAAGGGCAAGGTCGACAACGTGCTGCCCGGCCTCGAGGCGGCCTTCGTCGACATCGGCTTGGACAAGAACGGCTTCCTGCACGTGGACGAGATCGTGCTGCCCGGCGTCGAGCCGGTCAAGCGAGGTCGCGGCCAGAACGGCGGGGGAAAGCAGCGCTCGATCGCCGAGCTGCTCAAGCCGGGGCAGGAGATCGTCTGCCAGGTGGTCAAGGACCCGCTCAAGACCAAGGGCGCGCGGCTGTCGATGGAGCTGACGATCGCGGGCCGGTACATGGTCTACGCCCCCACCGGCGAAGGCGTCGGGGTATCGCGCCGGCTCGAGGACTCAGAGCGCGAGCGCCTGCGCAAGGAGGTCAAGGGGCTCGATTTGCACGGTGGCGGCGCCATCGTGCGGACCGCGGCCCACGGCGCCGGGCGCGAGGCCTTCGAGCGCGAGCTGCTCTACCTGGACAAGCTCAACGAGGTGCTCTCCAAGCGGGTCGCCGAGGCCGCCGCGCCGGCCCTCGTCTTCCAGGAGGCAGATCTCTCCATCCGGGTGGTCCGCGACATCTTCTCCGCGCACTTCGAGCGCGCGGTGGTCGACGACGAGAAGCAGCACCAGCGCCTGGTCTCCTTCTTCACCCGCACGGCCCCGGAGCTCGTTGACCGAGTGGAGCTGTGGAAGCCAGGAGCACAGCCGTTGTTCGAGGCCTTCGGGGCCGACGAGGTCATCGAGGGAATGCTCTCCAGGCGGGTCGACCTGCCCAGCGGCGGCTACCTGGTGATCGACTACGCCGAGGCGTTGACGGTGATCGACGTCAACTCGGGCTCCTTCATCGGCCGCGGCAAGCAGGCCCGCCTCGAGGACACCATCACCAAGACCAATCTCGAGGCTGCGGACGAGGTCGTCAATCAGTTGCGACTCCGCGACATCGGCGGCATCATCGTCATCGACTTCATCGACATGGCACGTGCCCGCAATCGCGACGCGGTCCTGAAGGTGCTCCGCAAGGCGCTCGACGAAGACCGCACCAAGACGTTCGTGGTGGAGATCTCTCCGCTCGGGCTGGTCGAGATGACCCGCCAGAACGTCACGGACGGGGTTCGCGAGATCATGACCCGGCCGTGCCCGACCTGCGACGGCGAAGGCGTGATCAAGTCCGAGGAGACCATCGCCATCGAAGTGGAGCGGCGGCTGCGGGAGCTGGTCAAGGATGCGGGCGAGGACGGACCTCAGGCGTACCTGATCCGCATCAACCCGCGCGTGACGGCCCAGTTCATCGGCAACGGCGCCTGGATGCTCCGCGAGCTCGAGTCAGAGACCGGGCGCTACTTCCACTTCGAGGGATCAGAAGGGCTGCCCCTCGATCACTTCGCGGTCACGCTCGAAGGCACTCGCGAGGAGGTCGCCGAGCAGGCCGTGCCCTTCCGGGAGGGCGAGGAGGTGCACGTTCACATCGTCGAGCCGCACATGTACGAGGTCGATGACGCCGTGGCCAAGCTGGACGGCTACATCATCTCCGTGACGGGTGCCGGGCGCTTCGTGGGCCAGAAGCGGCTTGTCCGCATCGAGGAGGCTGGTCGCACCTCGGCCACCGCCGGGCTGATCGACGTCACCGACGAGGAGCGGGAGACGATGGAGGCCGAGACGTCACGCTCGCCAGGGGCCTCCGCGTCGGGTAGCGGGCGACGCGGCGGACGCGGACGGGGTACGACGACGTCACGCCGCAGATCGAACGGGGCGGCGCGGGCCGGCAAGGCCGAGCAGGCCGAGGCGGCCGTCACCGACGACGATCAGGGCGCCGATCCGGTTGACGAGCCGGCGGCGAGCGAGAAGCCACCGGAACTGCTCGAAGGGGTCGCCGGCGAGGAAGCTGATGCGGCCGTGCAGGCCCCGGATGACTCGTCCCTTCCCGACGAAGACGGCGACGCCGCGAGCGATGTCCTAGAATCGAAGACCCGGCGCCGGGGCCGAAGAGGCGGACGGCGCCGTTCGCGTGCGAAGTCCGACGAGGCCGACGCCGCCGCAGCCTCCCCTGACCCGACCGACTGACCGAGACGATGCCCGCCCCACTTACAGGCCCATACGCCGTCGTGAAGACCGGCGGAAAGCAGTATCGCGTCCAAGCCGGACAGACGCTGTTGATCGAGCGCCTCGCGGCCGAGGAGGGTGCGACGATCGATCTGCAGCCCCTCCTCATCACGGGCGGTGAGCAGCCCGTATTCGACGCTGCGGGGCTTGAGAGCGCCTCCGTCCAAGCGACCGTGGTCGCGCACGAGCGCGGCCCCAAGCTCCGGGTGTTCAAGTTCAAGCCCAAGCGCGGGTACAAGCGTCGCACGGGTCACCGCCAGGACCTCACCCGCATCCAGATCACGACCATCTCCGGGGGCTCGTAGCTCATGGCACACAAGAAGGGCCTCGGCTCGAGCCGCAACGGCCGTGACTCCAACTCGCAGCGCCTCGGTGTGAAGGTCTTCGCCGGCCAGACCGTCACAGGCGGGGAGATCATCGTGCGCCAGCGCGGCACCCGCTTCAAGCCAGGCGTCGGCGTCGGAATCGGCAAGGACGACACGATTTTCGCGAAGGCGCCGGGGATCGTCGCCTTCCGTGAGGGTCGCCGCGGTCGCGTCATCTCGATCGACCCTGTCGTCGCGGGAGTCGCGACGGCCCAGCCCGCCGCGACCGAGCCCGCCGAGTAGCGCCCCGGGGCGGCTCAGCCGTCCTGCGAGGTCGGGCGGATCATCAGCTCGTTGATGTCCACGTGCGTCGGTTGCGAAACGGCGTACAACACTCCTCGAGCGACGTCGTCGGCTGCGAGCGGGTGCCCCCCCGGTTTGTCGTCGAAGAACGGCGTGTCAACCATTCCCGGCTCGATCAGCGTCACCCGCACACCCGTGCCGTTGAGCTCCTGGCGAGCCGCTTCGCCCATCGCGGTGACGGCGAACTTGGTCGCCGAGTAGAGCGATCCTGCGAGCGCCCGCCTTCCGGCGATCGAGCTGGTGAGCACCAGGTGGCCCCGTGTCTCCTTCAGATGGTCGACCGTCGCCCGGATGGTCAGCGCCGCTCCGTAGACGTTGGTCAGGACCATCGCCTTCCAGTGCTCGGGCGTTGACTCGGTGAAGCCGCGAGGGGCGCCGAAGCCGGCGTTGGCGAAGAC
>JACCYI010000107.1 GCA_013696535.1 Solirubrobacterales bacterium | reverse complement strand
CGAGCGACTTCTGCGCCATCCGGCAGCGTGGCAGCGGCTTACCGACGAGGCCGCCGCCGGTGAGGACTCCTACCTCGACGCCACGGTGAAGGAGACCCTACGACTGCGCCCCGTGCTGCCGATCGTCGTGCGACGGCTGCGCGAACCGATGGAGATCGGCGGCTACCACCTACCGGCCGGGGTCACCGTCGCGCCGTGCATCTACCTCGTGCACCGCCGAGCGGACCTGTATCCCGAGCCGTACGCCTTCCGGCCTGAGCGCTTCCTCGACAAGCCACCGGGTACGTACACCTGGATCCCCTTCGGCGGGGGCGTCCGGCGGTGCCTCGGTGCGAGCTTCGCCCTGTTCGAGATGACCACCGTGCTGCGCGTCATCGCCCGCTCGGCGGCCCTCACGGCCACCCATCCCGAGCGGCCGGAGCGGGTGCAGCGCCGCCTGATCATGCTCACGCCGCGCGATGGAGCGGAGGTCGTGCGCCAGCCCGTCGCGGTCTGAGGCGAAGTCGGCAGGAAACGGTGACAGAGTTGTCACAAGCGGGTCTAGACCTGTGCCGATGGGCAGGCATAGGTTGCGCGCCATGCCCACGGAAAACGACATCCTCTTTGCGAAACCGCTAGCCGGTGATAGCGAGGGGCTACCACCGACTAGCGATCTCCGCACGAACCCCCCGCTCGAACCGCCCGATCCGCCCGAACCGCCCGAACCGCCGATCCCGACGACGAAGACCCGGTCCCGGATCCGCCGCTCTGGCGGGACGAGGGCGATGGTCCGCTGCCGAAGCGGAGGGTGCTCTTCGGTCCGTCCGTGCCTGATCTCTCCCGAATCGACCCGAATGGCTGGCATGCGGTGCTCACCGCCCTGCCCAGCCGGCAGCGCATGTCGGCCGCGCTGCACCCCGGGCTCGGCACGGCCGGCTTGAAGACTTCGTACGACCTCGCCATCGCCCTGCCCGAAGTGGCGTCCGAAGTGGCGAGATCGGCGTTGCTCGAGGGGCCGCGGCTTCCGATGCCGACCGCGAAGCCGTCGCGAGCCGGACATCAGGTCAACGTGCGTATCGCGACCGACAACTACGAGTCGCTGCAGGTCGCTGCCCGCCTGCTGGGCGTGACGCCGACGCAGATCGCCCGGATGCTGATCAACAACGGCGTGCACCGGGTCCTCGCCGAGCATGACGCCGCCATCGACCGGGCGCGTAGCCCTGACCTCACGCCATGAAGGAGCGGCCGCGCACGCCGTCCGTCGCCGGGCCGGCAACCGCCCCGGTCTCCATCAGGCCGGCGATCTCGCGCTGGGAATAACCCGCCGCGGCCAGCACTTCGTCCGTGTGAGCGCCGAGACTCGGGCCAGGTGCGCGGGTGGGGTCGCCCGGCGTGCGTGAGAGCTTGACCGGTACGCCGAGGAGGCGCACGGGGGCCGTAGCCCCGGGCTGGTCGAGCTCGACGACCATGTTGCGCTCCCGCACGAGATGGGAGCCGAGGGCCTCGTCGAGCTCGAGCAGCGGTTCTAGGCAGCAGTCGTGCTGAGAAGCGAACGCCGCCCAGTCGTCGCGCGTGCGCGCCGCGAAGATCCCTTCGACCTCGCGGTGGGCCTCAGATCCAGGCGGATCGAACTGGCGCTCGAGGAGATCCTCGCGCCCGACCCCGAGGCACCAGGCACGCCAGAACTTCGGCTCCAGCGCGCCCAGGGTGACGTGGCCGTCCGCGCAGGCGTAGGGGCGGTAGCAGAGCAGCGCGCCGCCGAGCTCGAGCTCCCCCCGCCGCGGGAAGGCGCCCTCGGCGAACCCGCGGGCCGCCACCATCGCCAGCCATGACAGCGCTCCGTCGGCCATCGAAACGTCAACGAGTTGGCCCTCGCCCGAACGGTCGCGCTCACGCAGCGCGGCGAGGATCCCGAAGGCCGCCATGAGCGCCCCCCCGCCCAGGTCGGCGATCTGGGCCGCCGACTGCGCCGGCACGCCGTTTCTGTCCCCCGACAGCGCAAGCATGCCGATCAGGCCGAGGTAGTTGAGGTCGTGACCCGACCGGCTTGCGTAGGAACCGTCCTGCCCGTATCCGGAGATCGCGCAATAGACGAGGCGCGGGTTCTGCGCCCGGAGCGCTTCGTAGCCCACGCCGAGGCGCTCGAGCACGCCGGGGCGGAAGGACTCGAGTACGACGTCGTACTCGCGGGCCAGCTTGAGCAGGACCTCGCGGCCTCCGTCCGTCTTGAGGTCGATGCGGATCGACCGCTTGTTGCGGTTGAGCGCCAGGAACAGAGCCGAGCTGGCGCTGGCCTCGGCGCCATCGACGCGAGGCGGCGCCCAGCGGATGTAGTCGCCGCTCAGGGTGTCCTCGACCTTGAGGACCTCGGCGCCGAAGTCGGCGAGCATGAGGGAGCAGAACCCGCCGGGAAGCAATCTGGACAGGTCCAGAACGCGGATGCCGGCCAGCGGAAGGGGCGTCACGGCGCCCCTTCCAGACCCAACCGCTCGCGAGCCTCCGCGACGCCGGCGACCCGCCGCCCGACGTCCTCGGTCAGCCGTCGCGCCCGTGCGACGAGGTCGCCGTTGGAGCGAGCCATGCTCCCATCGGGCAGGTAGAAGTTGTCTTCAAGGCCGACGCGCACGTTTCCGCCGAGGGTCAGCGCCGCGGCCACCATGCACCACTGATCGCGCCCGATCCCGATGACACCCCAGTTGTGTGGACCGTCCGGGATCTGGTCGGCCATATGCGCGAGATTGCGGGCGCTCGGCCGGATCCCGCCCAGCACACCCATCGCGCACGAGATCTGCAGCGGCGCTTGAACGAGGCCCATGGCGATCAGAGGGTCCAGGTTGCCGATGTGCCCTGCGTCGAAGCACTCGTGCTCGGGCCGGATGCCGAGCTTCCCCATCTCCTTCACGAAGGTCACGATCGTCTCGAACGAGTTCTCGAAGACGGTTGCGAAGACGAAGTCGCGGCGGCGCGCGGACCACTTCGCGTAGTTCATCGAGCCCATGTTCAAGGCGGCGACGTCCGGCCGCAGCTCGCGCAGATAGGCGAGCCGCCGCTCGATCGGAACGCCGATCGCTCCCGTCGAGTAGTTGATGATCACGTCGTTCACAGCGCCGCGGATCGCCGCCGTGATCGCCCGGAAGTCCTCCACCTCATAGGAGGGCACGCCGGTCTGCGGGTCACGGGCGTGGATGTGGATCATCGCGGCACCTTCGTCCACGGCCCGCCGGGCTTCGGCCGCGTACTCGTCGGGCGTATACGGAATGGCCGGACATTGCGCCCGATCGGCGACGGCGCCCGAGATTGAGCACGTGATGATGACTGGAGGGTCCGAGGTCATACGTACGCGTCCCGACTACCGGAGCCGCCCTGGACGGATGGCAAGGTTGGCACACCCGGATGCGGGTAGTCGGACGTCCATGATCGGAGCACTCATCCTCGGCCTCGTAGCCGGATTCATCGCCAAAGCCCTCCTTCCCGGTAAGGACCCCGGGGGCTTCTTCGTCACGATCCTGCTTGGAATCGTGGGATCCCTGATCGGCTTCTTCATCTTCACGGAGCTGCTCGGAATCGGGGACAATGAGATCTTCGACCTCGGTGGTCTGGTCGGCGCGATCATCGGCACGATGATCCTGCTGATCGGATACCGCGCGACGATCGGCAAGGGTGCCGATCGCAGCCGTCTGGCTCGCTAGGACTCCTGGGTTCGGCGGCCGCTTCGCTGCTAGAGCGAGGCGGCCACCGGCTCGGCCAAGGCCGTGAGGGCGGCGGCGAGGTCCTCGACAAGATCCTCGGGCGCCTCGACACCGCAGGACAGCCGGACGAGATCGGCGGGCACTGCGGCCGCCGACCCCTCGACGGACTGATGGGTCATCACCTGCGGGACCTCGATCAGCGATTCGACCCCGCCGAGCGATTCTGCGAGGGTGAAGAGCTTCGTCGAGGTGGCCAGGGTCACCGCCCCCGGATGGCGGAAGGAGACCATCCCGCCGAACCCGGGCCACCGGACGTCCTCAACGCCGGGCTGATCACGCAGGAACTCGCTGACGGCGCGAGCGGACTGGGTGTGGGCCGCCACCCGCAGATGCAAGGTTCGCAGCCCGCGATGTACAAGGAAGCAGTCAAACGGCCCGGGCACCGCACCGACTGAGTTCTGAACGAAGCGCACCTGCTCATGGAGCTCGGCATCGCGGACGATCACGGCGCCTCCCACCGTGTCCGAGTGGCCTCCGAGGTACTTCGTGGTGGAGTGGACCACCGCATCGGCACCCAACTCGAGCGGGCGCTGGATCACGGGCGTCGCGAAGGTGTTGTCCACGACGACGAGCGCGTGGCGCTTGCGCGCGACGATCGCCTCGATGTCGACCACGTTGAGCGTCGGGTTGGTCGGTGTCTCGACCCAGATCACCGCCGTCTCGGTCCGGATGAGCGCGGCGACGGCGTCTGGATCGGTCTGGTCAACGAGGTCGTACTCAAGGCCCCAGCGGGCGAGCACCTTGTCGACGAGGCGATAGGTTCCGCCGTAGAGGTCGTCGGGCAGGATGACGTGCGACCCGGCTGCGGCCGCGGCGGTGAGCAACGCATGGGTCGCGGCCATCCCGCTCGAGAACGCAGAGCCCAGGCCGCCTTCGAGCTCACCGAGCGCGAGCTCTAGCGCCGAGCGGGTCGGATTACCCGAACGGGCGTAGTCGAAGTCCGCGACAAAGCTCCCCGGCGCCGGCTGGGCGTAGGTCGACGTCTGGTGGATCGCGGGGATAACCGAGCCGTAGGTCGGGTCGGGCTCGAGACCGGCGTGGACGGCGCGCGTCGCGAAGGAGTACGAGGTCATCGAGCGAGAGCTTCGAGCAGGTCCGCCCGTGTCACGATGCCCGCCGCGCGCCCGTCGACCATGACCATCAGGGCCTGTAGGTCCCCGGCCAGCAGCGCAACCGCCTCGCCCACCCCGTCGCCCACCGAGACGGCGGGGAAGGGCGGCTCCATGACCTCGGTGACTTCGGTGCCCAGGATGGTCGGATCGGCCACGGCGCGCTTGAGCAGTCCACGCTCGCCGATCGAGCCCACCACGGCGTGCGGGTCATGCGCGGAGACCACCGGCAGCTGTGAGACGCGGTGCTCGTGCAGCAGCGCCACGGCATCGCGAACGCGGTCGTGAGTGCGAACGGTGACCAGCGGCGGGATCTCACCACCATCCAGCTTGCGGCGCAGGACGTCGCCGACGGTCGGCGCACCTGAGCGCTCGAGGAAGCCGTACTGGGTCATCCACGCGTCGTTGAAGACCT
This sequence comes from Solirubrobacterales bacterium, assembly GCA_013696535.1. Next base: position 8,388 of record JACCYI010000107.1, on the reverse strand, counting down.
TGGAGAGGTAGGAGCGCCCGCCGTCCGGAAGGATCACGACGACCATGGCGTCACGATCGTCGATCCCGCGCGCGACCTCGAGCGCCCCGTACACCGCCATGCCGCACGATCCACCGGTGAGCAGGCCCTCCTCCAGCGCGAGGCGCCGGGTGGTGAGCATCGCGTCACGGTCGCCGACGGTGACCCAGGAATCGACGACGGACGGATCCAGGGTCTCGGGCCACGACTCCTTGCCGACGCCTTCGACGAGGTAGGGCTTGGGCTCACCCGTGTAGATCGAGCCGACGGGATCCACACCGATCACCTGGATGGCGGGGTTGCGTTCCTTGAGGTAGCGCCCCGCCCCCGTGATCGTGCCCCCGGTGCCGACGCCGACCACGAGATGGGTCACACCCCCGCCCGTCTGCTCCCAGATCTCGGGGCCCGTCGTGCGGTAGTGCGCTTCGGGGTTGGCCTGGTTCGAATACTGGTTGGGTTGATGGGCGCCCGGGATCTCCGATGCGAGCCGATCCGCCACCTCGTAGTAGGAATCGCCAGAGCCGCGAACGGCCTTGGCCGGCGTCATCACGACCTCGGCGCCGTAGGCGCGCAGCAGGTCGATCTTCTCGCGCGAGACCTTGTCGGGCATGACCGCGATCATGCGATAGCCCTTCAGGCGCGCCGCGATGGCCAGCCCGGTCCCCGTGTTGCCCGAAGTCGGCTCGACGATCGTGCCGCCGGGACGGAGCAGCCCGCCGCGCTCGGCCGCCTCGATGAGGTACATCGCAGCGCGATCCTTGATCGAACCGCCTGGGTTCATGTACTCGACCTTGGCGAGGACCTGCGGCCGCACGCCGGCGCCCATGTGACCAAGCCGGACGAGCGGTGTGTCGCCGATCGCGTCGAGGATGGTCTCGTGGATGGCCGTCACTGGCGTGGTGTCGAGCGCGCTCATCCCCCCATTGTGGCACCTGTACGGCAAAGCCAACACCCCGCCGCAGGATACGCGAGAGAAGCCACCACGTTCGCCGATCGTGCGGCGAGCAATGGCATAGTGCGGTCTATGCCGAACAATCGACCGACGCTCGACGCCGTCGATCTGGCCATCCTCGAAGCGCTAAGCGCCGATGCCCGGATTCCCAATGCGAGGCTGGCCGAGCGGGTAGGGGTGGCGCCATCCACCTGTCTGGCGCGGGTGAACGCCCTGCGCGAGGCCGGCGTGCTGCTCGGCTTCCACGCCGAGATCGATCTGGCCGCTCTGGGGCGCCCATTGCAAGCCATCGTCGCGATCCGCCTGGCGGTCCACGCCCGCGAGCAGATCGAGGACTTCACCCAAGCGGTCCGAGGCCTTCCCGGCGTGCTGTCGGTCTTCCACATGACGGGCGTCAACGACTACCTGCTGTGGATCGCCGCGCCCGACACCCACGGGCTCCGGGAGTTCGTGGTGGGTCACCTCGCGACCCATCCGGCGGTCGCACACGCAGAGACCAACCTGATCTACGAGCACCGCCGCGGCCCGGGCGTCTGGGGCACGGTGGATCCCGCGTCGTAGCGCGGCGCGCTTGATCAGACCGGAACGACGCCGTGGCGTTTCCACGGCCGCTCGACGCGCTTGCCCTCCGCCATCTCGAGCGCCCGGATCACGGTCGGGCGCGTCTCGCGCGGATCGATGACATCGTCGATCATGTCGTTGCGGGCGGCGATGTAGACGTCGATGACCTCTCGGTAGGCGGCGATCAGCTGCACCTTCTTCGCCGCCGGATCGTCCGCCTCCTCGACCTGTTTGCGGAAGACGATCTCCACCGCCCCCTCCGCCCCCATCACGGAGATCTCCGCGCTCGGCCAGGCGACGATCAGGTCGGGCTCGTAGGCGCGACCGTTCATCACGTAGTAGCCCGCCCCGTAGGCCTTGCGGAGCACCACGGTGAACTTCGGGACGGTCGCGTTGGCCACCGCATGCAGCATCTTGGCCCCGTGGCGGATGATCCCGGCGGCCTCCACCTTCGTGCCGACCATGAACCCCGGGACGTCCATCAGGAAGAGCAGCGGGATGCCGAACGCGTCGCACAGGTTCACAAAGCGGGCGGCCTTGTCGGCGGAGTCGTTGTCGAGGATGCCGCCGAGGTGCCTCGGCTGGCTGGCGACGATCCCCACGGGACGACCGCCCATGCGGGACAGGCACGTGATCACCGTCCTGCCCCATTGGCCTTTGAGGTCAAGCCACTCTCCGTCATCCACGATACGGCGGATGACCTCGTACATGTCGTACGGCTTGCGGTTCGATTCAGGGAGGACGTCGAGCAGCTCCTCGTCCCCGCGATCGACGGGATCGGAGACGTCGGCGCGCACGGGTGGCGCTTGCTCGCAGTGGGAGGGGAAGTAGGACAGATAGGATTTGATGCGGGCGATGCACTCGCGGTCGTCGGCCACCTCCAGGTCGCCGACACCCGACTTGCGGCAGTGCACCCGCGAGCCGCCGAGCTCCTCCTGAGTCACATCCTCGCCGATCGCCGCGCGCACGAGATGCGGCCCCGCCAGCGCCATCGAGCCGCGCCCCCGGACCATGGGGACGAAATCGGCGAGCCCCGGGATGTAGGCGGTGCCCGCGGCGCACGGCCCCATGAGCGCCGCGACCTGCGGGATGACGCCGCTCGCGATGACCTGCTCGCGGAAGAGGTGCCCGGACCCGGCGAAGAGCGAGCCGACCGCCTCCTGGATGCGGGCCCCCGCCGAATCGAGCAGCCAGACGAACGGCATTCGCTTCGTCAGCGCCAGCTCACGCAGGCGGGTCACCTTGAGCTCCCCCGTCGTGCCCATGGAGCCGGCCATCACCGTGAAGTCATAGGCGGCGACCGCGACCATGCGGCCGTCCACGCGCCCGTAGCCCGTGATGACTCCGTCCGCCGGCGCCTCCCTTCCTTCTAGGCCACGTACGGAGTGGTGGATGCCGGCGTGCAGCCCCAGCTCGGAGAAGGTCCCGGGATCGATCAGCTCCTCAACCCGCTCTCGCGCGGTGAGCTTGTCGGCGGCGTGCTGGCGCGCGATGCGCTCGTCGCCGCCGCCGAGGCGAGCACGGGCGCGTCGCTCGTGGAGGTCCTCGACGAGCGGGCGCAGCGCCCCGCTCACGACGGACCGGTGCCTTGGGCGAGGAGCGGCTCGACCGCGTCGCCCACGAGCTCGGCCAGCCGGCTGCACTCGGCCGGGTCCTCGGGCGCTTCAAACGCGGTGATCTCGGTCCCCACGACGGTGGAAGCGCGTGCGACCTCGGCCAACAACGTGCGCAGGCCCGCGCGCGAGAGCCCGTGGGCCACGGGGAACTGGGCGGGGAAGATCCCAGGATCGAGCACGTCGAGGTCGAGGTGCACGTAGACCGTTCCACCCCGAACGAGGTCGGCGACCTCGCTCGGTCGCGCCACCGCGTGCACGCCCGCGAGCTCGAGCCCGACGCGCTCACCCGGGTCGAGGTCGCGCACGCCGCACAGGGTCACGCGCGCGGGGTCGAAGGCCGCGGAGGTCTCTTCAGGCAGCAGCCCCGTCTCCCACCGGCCGCAGGCGGCGGCGAGGCACATACCGCCCAGGAAGCCGCTCGGGGTCGTTTCGGGGGTGTTGAAATCACCGTGGGCGTCGAGCCACAGGATTCGGGCTTCGGGATGGTGGCGCATGACGCCCGGCAGCGTGGTCATGCAGATGGAGCAGTCGCCGGCCAGCAGCATCGGGAAGTCACCGGCGGCCAGGGCGTCATCGACCTGCCCGCCGGCCTCGAGCAGACAGCCTCGCGAGTCGCGCAGATCGTCGGCGAACGACGCCTCACGCGGCTCGCCCGGCGAGCCGATGAGGCGTGCCTCGATGCCGAGGCGCATGCCGAGCTCGTCCGCCAGCGCCCGTGCCCCGCGGCCGCCCCCTGAGGTGCGGTCAGAGGTCCGGCACTGCAACGCGACGAGAGAGATCACCGGCCGGTCCAGACCGGGTCGCGCTTCTCGAAGAACGCCTTGACGCCCTCCTGGAGGTCTTGCGTGGCGAAGGCAAGGGTGAGCTGGGTGTGGAGATACTCGAGGGCGTCGGCGAAGGCCATGTCCTGCTGGCGGAACATCGCGTCCTTCCCCAACCGCATCAGCACCGGAGACTTGGCGGCGAGCCGGCCCGCCCAGTCGTCGACAGCCGCCTCGAAGGCGTCCGGCGCGACGACCCGGTTGACGAGCCCGATGCGCTCGGCCTCGTGCGCGGAGAGCTGGTCGCCGAGCAGGAGCATCTCCGTGGCCTTCTTGCGCGGGACATTGCGGTGGACGAGCGCCATGATCATGAACGGGAACACGCCGACGTTGATCTCGGGCGTTCCGAAGCGGGCAGTGTCCTTGGCGACGATCAGATCACACGCCAACGCCAGCCCGAGGGCCCCGGCGAGCACGTGTCCGTTGGCGGCGCAGACCGACGGCTTGCCGAGCTCCCCGATGAGCCTGAACAGCCGCGGAAACCGCGACGAGGCGAGGTGCTTGTGGATGAGCGGCACGTCCGCAGCGAAGCCGGCGAGGTTGCCTCCGCTCGAGAAGACCGTCTCGTGTGTGGAGGTAAGGACCACGCAGCGCACGGCGTCGTCTGTTCTGACGGTCTCGAAGGCGGCGATCAGGTCGTCGAGCAGCTCGTCGGAGAGCGCGTTGCGCGTCTCGGGCCGATCGAGGGCGATCGTGGCGACGCCGGTCCCGGCGACCTCGTAGCGCAGCGTGGCGTAGGGCACTGAGCCATCATGCCCAACCGCAGGGACGGTGAGTCTGCCGGACTACCTGCGGCCGCGGCTCACGAGCAGGCTGACGACGGCGCGCGCACCCTCCCCTGGCCGCGGTGATGAGGTCACGACCCGCCCCTGGCGGACTGACTTGCTGTACTGCCGCCTCACCGTTCCGATCTTGCAGCCGGCCATCTGCAGGCGCTGCCTGGCGCGGGTCGGCGTGATGCGCTTGAGTTCTGGGACCGTGCAGGATGCGGGTTTGCCGGACGGCTTCTGAGGCGGCTGGGGAGTCACCGCTGGAGCGGCGGGACTCGGCGCGGGATCAGGAGCGGGGGCGGGTGCAAGAGCCACGGGAGCCGAGGCCCGGTTGCACACGGGTGGCGCGACCACCGCTGGGGCGGAGCCTGACGCGAGGGTCAGCAGCGCGCGCTCGACGTTGAGCCGCCCTCCTGTCGTGGCCAGGCAGTGGTAGGACGCAAAGGCGTCTGTGCTCGACAGCAGTGCGGACCGCACGTCGGCGACCGTGGCGGTCGGCCGCTGGCCGTAGAGCAGCGCAGCGGCTCCGGCGACCATCGGGGCCGAGAAGCTCGTCCCGCTCGCCAGGCCGTATCCGTTGAGAACCGTGGTCTCGATCGACTGCCCGGGTGCCATCAGGTCAACCGACGCTGCGCCGTAGTTCGAGAACCCTGCCCGGCTCTCGGACTGAGTGCTGGCTCCCACGCAGATCACGTTGGCCGCCGGCTCGTTACAGGGCCAGGTTCCGGTGCCGGCGTCGTTGTCGGCGTTGGCGTTGCCGGCGGCGACGACGAACAGCGTCCCGGGATGACCTTCGATGGCCGACGTCAGGATCTGGGAGCGATCCGGACCACCGAGGGAGAGGTTGATCACGCGCGCATTCCGATCTGCGAGAAAGTGCACCCCGTCCGCCACGTCGGAGGTGTAACCCGAGCCATTGGCTGCAAGGGCCTTGGCTGCCACTATCGATGCTTCGGGCGCAACGCCGGCGACCCCGATGCCGTTGTTCGCGGTTGCGGCGATCACGCCCGTGACGCTCGTTCCGTGGCCGTTGTCGTCGCTGGGATCTGAGTCGCGGTTGGCGAAGTCGAAGCCGCCCGCCTGCAAGCGCCCGAGGTCGGGATGCCCGAAGGCGACGCCGGTGTCGACGACCCCGACGAGGACGCCGGCGCCGCGCGCGCCACCATCCCACGCCCGTGGCGTACTCGTCTGCGCCAGCCCCCACTGCTGGTTCAGCATTGCGTCGTTCGGCATCCACTGGGCCCGCACGCGGTAGTCGGGCTCGGCGAAGGCCACCTCCGGACGCCGCTCGAGGGCGGCGGCGACGGCCTGTGGATCGCCGTCGATGCGCAGGACCTGCTCCTCCGGGCCCGAGACCGTGCTCAGCAGGGTCGCATCCGCGTCCGCCCGGACGTCGGCGCGCTCGCGGGCGTCGGTGCCAGAGGCGAAGCCGACCACCACCCGTCCCGGCACGACCTCGGCGGCCACGGCGGATGCAGGAGCCACGAGGAACGCGAGGAGGAGGGCAAGCACAAGGCGCATTGCTCAGTTCATCGGCCGCGAGGCGCAATCCGCTGACCGTTCACATCATCGAGTGGCCGGATGGGGGCCGCGGGACGATCCGCCGGTACCGTCCTTCCCCATGGAGTACGTCGCCAGGAGCAGGCACTTCATCTTCAACCCCATCCACGACGAGCTGCGCGAATCGATCGGGGGCTTCGTCGGGCGCGAGCTGGCGCCCCACGCGGAGGAGTGGGAGGAGACGACCTTCCCCGATTCGGTCTTCACGCGAATGGGCGAGCTGGGCTTCCTCGGCCTCTCGTTTCCTGAGCAATATGGCGGCCAGGGCGGGGACTACTTCTGCAACCTCGTCCTCGCCGAGGAGATGACGCGCTCCGATTCGGGCGGCCTGGCCATGGGCGTCGCGGTCCACACGGACATGGCCACACCACCCATCCTTAAGTTCGGCACCGAGGAGCAGAAGCAGCAGTACCTGGCACCGTCGATCAAGGGCCAGAAGATCGCCGCACTGGGCATCACCGAGCCCGACGCGGGCTCAGACGTCTCCGGGATCCGCACTCGTGCCGTGCGCGACGGCGACGAGTACCTGATCAACGGATCCAAGACCTACATAACCAACGGCCACCGCGCGCACTACATCGTCCTGGTGACCAAGACGGACGTGGAGGCGGGCTACGACGGGTTCACCCTCTTCCTCGTCGACATGGATTCCCCCGGCGTCGTGCGCGAGAAGAAGCTCGAGAAGCTCGGCATGCATGCGTCCGACACGGCGCTCCTCGCCTTCCAGGACGTCCGCGTGTCGGCGTCCGCGGTCCTGGGCCAGGTCGGCAGGGGCTTCCACCACATCATGTGGGAGCTCCAGGGCGAGCGGCTGATCGGCGCGGCGGGCTGTGTCGCCGGAGCCCAGCGCGCGTTCGACAAGACGCTCACCTACGCCCATGAGCGCAAGGCGTTCGGGCGCGAGATCGGCAAGTTCCAGGTCACTCGCCACAAGTTCGCCGAAATGGCGACCAAGATCGAATCGGCACGGCAGATGGTCTACGCGACGGCCTGGCGCTTCGAGAAGGGCGAGTATCCCGTGCGGGAGATCTCCATGGCGAAGCTTCACGCCGCCCGGATCGCCGTCGAGGTGGCCGACGAGTGCATACAGATCCACGGTGGCGCCGGCTACATGAAGGAATACGGGATCGAGCGGATCTGGCGCGATATGCGGCTCAACCGCATTGGCGCGGGGACGGATGAGATCATGCTCGACGTCATCGGGAGGTCGTACGGGCTGTAGGTGCGGTGTTTAACTTGTTCTCGTCCTGACACCACTCTAGGGTTGACGAGACGTGCTTCGCATGGTCCGAGTGGTTGCCAAGCTTGAGCCCGGCGGAGCGCAGTTGTCCCTTCTGCGTGTGTCGCGGGCTCTGCGAGCGCGCGGAATAGAGACCCGCCTGCTATGCGGTTCGGCGGACGCGCCGGGCATTGCCATAGCGCGTGACCACGGGCTGACTCCGGAGGTCTACGGGCAAAGAGGACTCCAGTGGAGCGCTGATCAGGGCTTCGCCGACTGGCTGCGACCGCGGCTGGCCGGCGCTGATCTCGTCCATGCGCACATCTTCGGCGGATGGTGGGCGGCTGCTCGCGCCATCGAGCCGGGCATCCCACTCGTGGCCAGCGAGCACAACCCATTCACCTGGCCCGCGGAGCCGCAGATCGAACGGCTGCGTGAAGGCCTCAAGCGGGTGGATCGCTTCTACGCGCACGGGCCGAACGCCATGGCCACCGTGCTCGCCGCCGGCCTCCCCGCCGGTCGATTGCTACCCGGGATCTCGCCGGTTCTCGGACTCGACGCCCGCCCCCGGCCCTGGCTCCCAGCGTCCCGGCTGATGTACGCCGGGCGCTTGCATGAGGAGAAGGGGCCCGACGTGCTCCTGGAGGCCTTGGCCCTCCTGCGCGAGCCGCCCGTGTGCTTCATGCTCGGTTCGGGGTGTTCAGAGCTCAGTCTGCGCCGTCGGGCAGCCCAGGAGGATCTCCGTGGCCGCATCCACTTCTGCGGCTGGCGCCGCGACCCGGCCCCGTGGATCGCGGGCGCCTCCGCGCTCGTGGTTCCCTCCCGTAACGAGGGGTGGTCGCAGACCGCCGTCCTCGGCATGGGCCTCGGC
>JACCYI010000019.1 GCA_013696535.1 Solirubrobacterales bacterium | reverse complement strand
CAGTTGAGCTGCTCGTGTGCCTGTGATCTTCGGAAGTCCGGCAAGAGCGCTCCTGCGTGTCGTCGACGGCCCAAAACTGACCCCGTAGCGACGGTGGTCTCAGCCGGTCAACGCAAAGTCGGACATGATGAAGTAGGCCTCCTTGACAGGGAGGTTGCAGTGGGACGCAAGCCGAAGCCGGCAGAGGTGCGGGCAAAGTTTTTCACGGCCAGGTCGTCCGGGGCGACGCTGAAGGAGGCCGCGGCGGCTGCCGGAGTGTCGCGGACGACGGGGCACTACTGGCTCGCGCAGTCCGGCGGCGTTCGTCCGCGACGTCGGAAGCCGCGGCCGGCGCTCCGCCTGTCCCTCGACGAGCGGGAGGTGATCTCCAGAGGCCTCGCCCAGCGCCGAACGATGACGTCGATCGCCGCGGAGTTGGGGCGGTCGGTGTCGACGGTCTCGAGGGAGATCTCGCGCAACAGCGGCGTCAACGGCTACCGAGCTGTCCGGGCTGACCGGCTCGCCGTCACTCGTACGGCACGGCCTCGAGCCGGCAAGCTCGCTGACGACCCGGTGCTGCGGGGCTACGTCGAGGACAAGCTCGCGTGCCGCTGGTCGCCGCAGCAGATCGCCGAGCGGCTGTGCCTGGACTTCCCGGCCGACCCGCTTATGCGCCTCTCGCACGAGACGATCTACACGTCGCTGTTCGTGCAGGCCAAGGCCATTCTCCCGGGTGAGCTCATGGCGCAGCTGCGGACGAGGCGAGTACGCCGTCGTCCGCAGCGCCGCATGAAAGGGCCGCAGGGACCTGGTCGGATCCCGCAGATGACGAAGATCGCCGAGCGGTCTGAGCGGGTGCTCGACCGCAGCGAGCCCGGCCACTGGGAGGGTGACCTGATCGTCGGCCGCTACGGCCGCAGCCACCTGGTCACGCTCGTTGAGCGACACAGCCGGTACCTGCTGGTCCTGCCGCTGCCCGACGCCCGCAGCAGCAGCGTTATCGCCGCCCTTGTGACCGCCTTCAAGCAGCTGCCGCAGGGCATGGCCCGCACCTTGACGTGGGACCGCGGCATCGAGATGACGCGCCACCAGGAGTTCAGCGCCGCCACCGGCGTGCCCGTGTACTTCTGCGACGCCTACTGCCCGTGGCAGCGCGGGAGCAACGAGAACACCAACGGGCTCCTGCGGCAGTACTTCCCCAAGAAGACCGACCTCTCCTTGATCACGAGCGAGACGCTAGCGGCCTCTGTCGCAGAGCTGAATCAGCGGCCTCGCGCAGCCCTCGCGTGGCAAAGTCCACTCGAGGTCTACAGCCGTGCGGCCGTTGCGTTGACTGCTTGAGCCCACCGTCGCTAGGGGGTCCACTTTCGGCCGTCGTTGACACTGCGCCACGCGTGCAGCGAAGAACCACACGACAGGGCCTGCGGTTGCGCCGGCTGCTACCTCGGACGCTGGCCGGACATGCCACCGGCGGAGGGCTCAACCTGGCCGTGACCGTCACCCGGAGGAGCCGACCCGCAAGTTCGACCGCTGAACCGCTGCGCGCCCAAGCCTCGGAGGTCTAGCGTCCGACTGCAGCGCCCCTAGCCGAACGCGACCGGCAATACTTCACCTTCAGCCAATGAGACGAGACCTGCATGCGGAATCGAATTCGGTGTCTGGTCATGCCGATGCTCCTCCTACTACTGATCAGCATGGGCTGGAGTGCGCAGCCCGCACTAGCTTCGGCTACACCCAGTAGTATTCCCAACTCCTGGTACATGGACACCATCTCCTCGTCCACGCACGACAACCTTGGTTGCCGCCAGGCGAATGCTCTGAATAACGCAACGAACTCGCCGCACGTAGTCGTTGCACTCGTTTACGGAGATCCTCGCTACTTCCAACTCGCAGACGGCTCATACCGGTACGGCGCAACCGCTTACGGCACTTCTCCCGTCAGCGTTGGGCAGATCGCCACAGCGGTCGAGAACTTCGTCAACGGTTTCGCGCGTTGCCTGGCCGACAGGAACGCGAGTGTGGACCTCGCCTTCGGCGTGACAAACCACGCGGGGGCAACGATGAACCCCATTGGCCTCGGTCTGGGGCAGGCTTGGGCTAGTGGTGTGAAGCTCGTTGACGACTACATCTATGGCCACGGTTATAGCGGCTTCATGCGGGCGTACGGAGCAGGCGACCTAGAGCTCGAGTACAACGACGCTGCCCACACCCGCGGCTTCGTCGACGGCTTCAACAGCCCCACCTTCGAGCCTCTGAAGGTGCTTGGCGACTCCACCGGCTGCCCCAGCACGTTGTCGACGGCGAACTGCGGTGGCGGTGGCTTCTCCTGGACACAGACGGACGTCCACTACATCAACTACGGAGCAGCGCCTTCCAGCTCAATCCCGCAGAACTACAACACCTCCGGGACAACGGCTAAGCAGCGTTACGTTCTCGCCAAGAACAAGGGCACGAAGTACCAAGGCACCGTGACGCAGTACGCGGCCTGCCTCCAGCGCGGGGGTTGTAGCGGCGTGAACAACACGCCGCAGCAGGGCTTCCGCCTTCTCGACGATCAGTTGAACTCGGATGCCGCAACCGCGACCACGCTCTACTACGCAACAGACTTGAAATACTGCGACTCGAACGGAGGTATCTGTTGATGTCTGTCCACAAGAGACGACGCCTAGTACACGGCGTAGTCGGTGTCACGATAATGCTCGCGGTAGGAGTTGCTCTGGGACCGCAGACCGTTGCGGCTGCTGCTGGGCGTTTGACCGCTTCGCCAGACGACAAGCAGGTAACGCCGGAGTCGCAAGCGTACGAGCGCGTGCAGGCAGAGCGGCGCTCAAATCCTAAGCCGTTCCAGGCGGAGGCACCACCGGTACTTCCCGATCGCGGTTACGACCTGAACGACGAGGTGCAGTACCAGGGCGACATCGGGGACGTACCTCCCGACGAGGCTCGTCTAAACGGCATCGTGGCGACCACGCAGTGGTGGGGCTACGCACTTGGCTCTCGCTTTCGCGTAGCCGCCGGCACACTGCAGGATCGCCCGGCGACCGGCGCCGTGTCCGTAGTCCGCGTGCCGCGCGCTGGCGATCCTCCGGCCGCGTCCCCGATCATGATTGTGCTAGATGGTGCGCCAGGGCTGCGCGTGGTCGCGGTGGACGCTCGGACGGGCAACATCAAGTTGACCGATGCGACTGGTACTGCGCATTCCCTGGCTCTTGCTTCAGGGAAGCTGTCGTAGGGCGGGGGACGGTGTCTTGGCGCTGAGGGCGAGGTCGCTGCAGCTCCAGTGCCGAGGACTCGCGCTGCAGGCGTTCTAAGACGCAACGACGATCGCTATCACAGCAAGGAGCGCGCGGGCCTCGCC
>JACCYI010000092.1 GCA_013696535.1 Solirubrobacterales bacterium | reverse complement strand
GGCCCCGGCCAGCGTGTCGCGGTCACGGTTCGGCGGGTCAGCCGGAGGCGCCGTACCCGGTTCGCCGTCTGGCGCACCGACTCAGGCAAGCCGCAACGGGTCGCGGCGTTCGAGTCGCGGCGCAAGGGCAGCCGGCGCGGCATCTGGGATGGGTTGGTGGACGGCCGGCCCGCGCCGACGGGCACGTACCTCTTCGTGCCGACGGTCGAGGACCGGGCGGGGAACCGGGGATCGGCGCCGGCCGATTTGCCGCCGCAGGCGGGCACGATCCCCGGCCGCCCGGGAGTGATCATCCGCCGGCTCGCGGTGCAAGCGCCGCTCGAGCCGGTGCGAACTTCGAGCCGCATCGAGTTCCTGGTCGACTCCCGCGGCCAGTCCTACCGATGGAACGTGCGGCGCGTCGGCGCGGCGCGGCGCCTGAAGAAGGGAAGCGCGAAGCCGGGCGCCCCGCTCGTGATGCGCGCCCCCAACGGAGTCTCGGGCGTCTACCTGCTCGAAGTCCGTCGAGGGCGTTTCACCACGCGCGTCCCCTTCATGGTGCAATCAGCCGAGCGCGCCCCGATCCTGGCCGTCCTGCCCACGATCTCCTGGGTCGGATCGGACACGATCGACGACGACGGGGATGGCCTTCCCAACGCGCTGTCCGCCGGTGCCACGGTGCGCTATCCGCGACCCTCCAGTGGTTCTGAAGGTACGGGGCTGCCGGTCGGGTTCGCCGAGCAGACCGCGCCGCTGCTGGCGTTCCTCGACCGTTCACGCATCCGCTACGACGTGACGAGCGACCTCGCCCTGGCTGACTCGAGCGACCCGAGGCCGACCGACCGGGAGGGCGTGCTGCTCGCAGGGCCTGCGCGCTGGGTTCCGCGGGCCTCGGCCGCCCGGCTGCGCCGCTACGTGCAGCGCGGCGGCCGGTTGGCCAGCTTCGGCGAGGAGTCGCTCCGGCGGGGGGTCACCGTACAGCGGGGACGCCTCGTGCGTCCGACGCAGCCCTCGACCACCGACGCATTCGGGGCCCGGCTGCGGCCCGTCCGGCGGCTCGGACGGCCCGCCGCGCTTGTCCCGCTGCAAGAAGACCCGGAGCTCGGTCTGCTCGAAGGCACGAGCGCTTCCCTCGACGGGTTCCGTGTCCTGGAGGAGTCCCTCCCCTCCAGCCGCAGTCGTCTGAAGCTCCGCATCGGCGTGGGACAGGACCGCGGCGAGGAGGCGCCGATCGACGCGGAGACGGGCGCACCTGAGGCGCCCAAGCCCGCGTTGACCGGCTCGCGCCTGGGCGCGGGAGTGGTCATTCGTGTCGGCTTACCGGAGTGGGGCCGCCGCCTGCGCGACGATGCCGACGTGCAGCAGGTCACCCGCAACGTTGCCGACATCCTGCGCCGCGTGCGACCTCGTCCCCGCTCCCCGCTGCGATGAACGAGCTCGGGATGGTCATCGCCGCGATCCTGGCCGCGGGGGCGCTCCTGGCTCCCTCGTCCAGTGGACGGGCCGTGTCCATGCTCGGTGCTTTGGTGCTCACTCCGGTCCTGTTGATCGCCGACGTCGCCGACACCCCGCAGCTCGCGCCACTGCGCGATCGCCCCGAGCTCACCGCCGCGGGCGCGGCGGTCGGGCTGCTCGTGCTCGCGGGCCTGGCGGTGCTCCTACGTCGCCGGCCGGGGCTGCTCGCCGTCCTTGCGTTCGCGGCGATCCCCTTCCGCGTGCCGGTCGAGGCGGGCGGGTCGACCGCGAACCTCCTCGTCCCGCTCTACGCGGTGATCGGCGCCGGGGCGCTGGCGTGGCTCGTGCCGCGGCTGCTGGCGCGTGAGACGTTCGCCCCGCGACCGAACGGGTGGCTCGAACGGGTGCTGGCCGGTGCAGTCGTGCTCTACGCCTTGCAGGCCGCCTATTCGTCGGACGTTCCCAAGGCGCTCGAGCAGGTCGTGTTCTTCTACGTCCCGTTCGCCCTGCTCTTCGTGCTGCTCCGTGAACTCGAGTGGACGCCGCGCCTGCTGGCGCGGTGCGTCGGCGTGCTCGTCGGGTTGGCCCTCGTCTTCGTGGCAATCGGGTTCCTCGAGTTCTGGCAGCGCGAGCTGCTGCTCAACCCGAAGGTGATCGCCTCCAATCAGTTCGAGTCCTACTTCCGCGTGAACTCGCTCTTCTTTGACCCGAACATCTACGGTCGCTTCCTGGCGCTGGTCATGCTCGGGATCGCGGGAGTGCTGTTGTGGAGCCAGAAGCGCCGGCCGGTGGTCCTCGCCGCCCTCATGCTCGCCGTGCTCTGGGCGGGGCTGTTGCTGACGCTGTCGCAGTCGAGCTTCGCGGCCCTCCTTGCAGGCCTGGTGGTCCTTGCCGCCCTCCGGTGGGGCGCCCCGTGGAGGGCCCTGGGAATCGCGGGCGTGGTGATCGCGGCAGCCGCGGTCCTCGTGCTGGCCTTCCCGAGTGCGGTGCGGCTCGACCTCTCCTCGAGCGAGTCGATCGACAAGGCGACCTCGGGGCGCTTCGACCTCATGCGAGGAGGCGTGGAGCTGGCGCTGGAGCGCCCCGTGCAGGGCTTCGGGTCGGCGTCCTTCTCACGTGAGTACCGGCGGAGGGAGAACACGTCGAGCGAGCGGGCGATCTCGGCCTCCCACACCATCCCGATCACCGTGGCGGCCGAGCAGGGCGTGATCGGGCTGGCCGTCTATCTCGCGCTCCTGGGGTCGGCGCTCGCGCGCCTGCTCAACGGCGCCGGGCGGTTCGTCGGCCGGGCGGTGGTAGGAGCGGGCTTCGTGGCCCTCGTCGTCCATACGTGGCTCTACGCGGCCTTCCTCGAGGACCCGGTGAGCTGGGCGCTCCTTGGCGTCGGCGCGGCGCTCGCCCGAGCCACCATGCCCCCTTCCTCCGGTTCGGCGGTGTCCACCGCCTCGGAGCGGCCGGTCGCCGCGTGAGCCAGGGCGGGTCCCGCCCCTCCGACGTGCGGCTGCTGCTCGCCTCGCGCTTCGGCCGCGGTGTGGAGGTGATCGGCGCCCTGGTCGTGGTGGCCGGGCTCCTCCTGGTCTGGGCTCTGGCCCCGACTTATCCCAACTACGACTCCTACTACCACCTGGTCTGGGGCCGCGAGCTGCGCTCGGGGGCCGTTCCGAGCTTCGAGGCCTACGCGGCACCCACCCAGCATCCGCTCTACGTCGCCATCGCAGGCCTGCTCGGACTCTTCGGGGAGCGCGCCGATCGCGGCCTCGTCGGGCTCTGCTTCCTCTCGCACGCGGCGCTCGTGGTGGGCGCCTACCGCTTGGGCGCTGCGGTATTCGGGCGGTGGAGCGGGCTGCTGGGAGCGTTGTTCGTGGCGTCGAGCGCGTCCTTCTTGCTCTACTCCGCACGCGGGTACGTCGATATGCCGTTCCTCGCGCTGGTGGTGTGGGCGGGAGTGGCGGCGACCCGCCGCGATGGCTCCCGGGTGCCGATGGTCCTGCTCGTCCTCGCCGGCCTCCTGCGGCCGGAGGCCTGGGTCCTGGCCGGTTTGTACTGGCTTTGGGGGGTGCGGCGGGCAGACCGCGCGGGGCGGCTGTGGCTGACCGCCGGCGCGATCGCCGCGCCGGTGCTATGGGCGCTCGTCGACCTGTGGGCGACCGGCGACCCCCTGCACTCGCTCAACGCCACCAGCGAGCTCGCCGACGACCTCGGCCGGGAGCAGGGGCTCGCCGCGGTGCCCGGAGCGTTCGTCTCCTTCGTCGGCGCCACGGTACGGCCGCCCGTGTTCGTTCTTGCGCTCGTGGGAAGCCTGCTCGCGACGCGCCGCCCCGGGCTCCGCGCCGCCCGGATCCCGCTGGCGCTGGCCCTGGCGGGCGTGGTGACCTTCGTCGGCACGGGAGTGCTCGGGCTCGCCATCCTGCCGCGCTACCTGACCGTTCCGAGCGTCGCCTTCTGCCTCTTCGCGGGGTATGCCCTCGCGGGCTTCACGTCCCTGCCGCCGCGTCACCCTTGGCGCCGCTGCTGGATTCGCTGTGCGGCCGCGGCTGCAGCGCTCGGAGCGGTCGGGCTCGTCCTGCTCGCGCCGTCGGCCGGCCGGGTGGCGGAGGAGCTGCGCTTCCTGCGCGCCATCCACTCAGGCCTAGTGGACCTGCTCGACGAGCCGCAGGTCCGCGCCTCGATGAAGTGCGGGCCGCTCACGTTCCCCAACTACCGGTTGGTGCCCGACGCGCGGTGGCATCTCGACGCGCCCCGTGGGCGGGTGACGGCCCGTTCCGCGCGCCGGCGCCCGACCGGGGTGGCGGTGTTCCTGACCACTCGCAAGGGCCTGCGCCGTTACGGCTTCGCGGACGGCGCGTCCCCGACGACGAACGTCCCCGATCCGGGTTTCTCGCTCATCGCTCGCAACGAGCGCATGGCCGCCTACGCCCGCTGCGATTGACCGGGACGACCCGTATCGATCCCCAGCGCCTCCATGCGCTCGTACAGCGGGCGGTTGACGGTCCGCGCACGCTGGTCCAGCGCCCACGCCCGCAGCGCGGCGTCGGGTCGCGAGCGCACGCCGGCCTGCGAGCGCAGCGCCGCGATCCAGCCCTCGGCGTCCGGGGCGCGGATGACGGCCCGCTCCCAGGTCTGCACTCCGGACAGCTCGGGCGTCACCGACCGCCGCCCGAGCCGGGCATACTTCAAGATCCGGTAGGGGAGCCCGGCGTCGTTGAACGGCTCGACCCGGAACGGAACGATGCCCACGTCGGCGCACCCGATCAGCCGGGCTGCCTCCTCGTCCGAGCGCCGCCCGAGCCAGATCAGGTTGGGAGCCGCCCGGCAGGCCCGGTAGTCCGGGTCCTTGGCGACCTCGTCGTCGTGCCACTCGCCGACGAGCAGGACGGTGAGCTCGGGCATCCCCTCGGCCACCCGGCGCAGCAGGGTCCAGTCGACGCGGCGGCCGAGATGACCGAGGGAGATCGCGACGACCGACTTCTCGGGGTCAGGTGACGGGAATGTGTCCGCGGCAAGGGGCACCAGCGTCGCCTCGCGCCCGGCGTCGCGCTCGAGCGCCCCGAGCGCTTCGGAGGCGACGAAGGTCAGCGCCGAGCGCTCCGCGGCGAGCTCGTGCCACCGTCGCAGCCGGGCCCGCAGCTCGGGGCCGGCGTCGTAGGCCTCCTCGTAGCGGTCCCAGCGCCCGTACCAGAGCTCCGCGCGGGGTAGGCGGTCGAGTAGGCCGACAGCGAGCGGAACCTGGAACGGGTGGAAGATCACCACGGCGCGCGGGATGCCCGGAAGCCTGCGCAGCAGTCGGCGCGCCTGCCGGCGCGCGAACTCGAACGCGAGCGGGGCGGGCATGCGACCCATGGCCCCGTAGGGCACCCGCGACGGGTCGAGTGCGATCGTCCCAGGCGCCCGGAGGAGATCCTCAGCCTGCTCGCGCAGGATGAAGCGCTCGAGCGGGCGAGGAAGCAGGAGGACGGCAAGGAGCTGGTCGGTCACTCAGCCGGTAGCGTGACACCATGGCCGCACTCGACGATCTCGACCATCAACTGCGACCGTCGGCGAGACCGACGGCCGCTGCCCTGGTGCTCATGCACGGGCGGGGAACGAGCGAGACGGACCTCTTCGGCCTGCTCGACGTCCTCGACCCGGAGCGCCGCCTGGCCGGAGCGTGCCCGCGCGGGCCGCTGACCCTGCCTCCAGGGGGCTATCACTGGTACGTGGTGCCGCGTGTCGGCTTCCCTGACCCCGAGAGCTTCCATTCGACCTTCGCCCGATTGGACGGTTGGCTCGCGGCGCTCGCCGAGCACACGGGCATTGCGCCCGAGCGGACGATCCTGGGCGGATTCTCCCAGGGCGCGGTGATGGCCTGGGCGCTCGGGGCGGCTCAGGGGCGTCCTCGGCCCGCGGGCATCCTGGCGATGAGCGGCTTCATTCCCACGGTCGAGGGCTTCGAGATCGAGGCCGCAACCCTGGAGGGACTCCCCGTCGCCATCGCTCACGGGACCCACGATCCGATCATCGCGGTCGACTTCGGGCACGACGCGCGCGGACGCGCCGCCCAGGCAGGCGCTGACGTGCTGTACCGCGAGTCGCCGATCACCCACACCCTCGATCCGAAGGTGCTTCCCGAGCTCGCGGACTGGGTGGCGGCGACGCTCCCCGACTGAGGGGGCTCAGATGAGCACCCACCTGCGGCGGCTGCTGACGACGGGGGCCGCGTACCAGGTCGCCGACGTCGTCTCCAAGGTCATCGCCGTCGGACTGCTGCCGGTCTACACCCGTGAGTTGACCCGGGCGGACTACGGCACCGCCGAGGTGCTGCTGACCGTGGTCATCCTCGGCTCGATCGTCGTCCGCCTGGGATTGGGGGAAGCGCTCGTCAGGTTCCACTACGCGGACTCCGATCCGGCCCGTCGCCGCCGGCTGGCGCGGACCGCGACCGGTGTCCTCCTGTTCACCACGACGCTCGCGGCCGCCGCGGTGGCGCTGCTCGCCTCGCCGCTCTCCGAGCTCGTCCTCGGCGCCTCGCGACCCGGTGAGATGCGAGCGGCTGCGCTCGGACTGTGGGCGTTCACGAACCTCGAGCTGGCGTACGCGCTCCTGCGGGTTGACGAACGGGGCCGCGAATACGCCACCGCCGCGCTGACGAACGTCGCCCTGACCGTCGGGCTCACCGTCTGGCTCGTCGTGGTGCGCGACGAAGGCGCGCTCGGGCTGCTGCTCGGGAACTTCGGAGCGTCGGCGATCGTGCTCATCGGGCTGTGGATCCGGCTGCGCGACGCCTTCGGTGCCATCGATCGCTCCCAGCTGCGCGAGATGCTCCGGTTCGGGCTGCCGACGGTTCCCGCCGAGGTCTCGGTCTTCGCCCTCTTCTTCATCGACCGGCTCTACCTCTACCGGGAGGCCGGCGAAGCCGAAGCCGGCCTGTACTCACTGTCGGTGAAGCTCGCGGCGGTGGTCATCTTCACCGTCCGGGCCTTCCAGCTCGCGTGGCCGCCCTCGCCTACTCGATCGCCGACGACGACGAAGCGCGATCGGTCTACGCCCGCATCACGACGTATTACGTCCTCTTCACGGGACTGGTGGTGGCAGGGTTGGCGC
>JACCYI010000073.1 GCA_013696535.1 Solirubrobacterales bacterium | reverse complement strand
GGCCCCGGCGTCTCGCTCGACGTCCCGGGTTCGGGAGCCTGCGTCTGCCCGCTCGGAGGGGGGCGAAGCACAGGCCGGCGACCAGGCAGCACGGTCGACACCAAGCGAGCGGCAGCTCGAGACGCTGCGATCCGCTCCCGGTGCTCTCACCGCCACCAGCCTGACCGGAGCGGGCAGCGGTGGCATGGGCTTGCTCCTGCCGGCCCTCCTCGCCTTGATCACCCTCGGCACCGTCGCCCTGGCTCTCCGCAGCCGGAGGTCGTGACGCTGCGCGCGGTGGTGCTCGCTGCCGTGATCGCGGCCGGCGCGAGCGTGGGCACGGAAGCTGCGAACGCAACCTCGGCGACGCATGCCTCCGCCACCCGGAGCGCCCTCACGCTCGGGTTCCTGGACGATCGGAACTTCTTCGCCGACCCGGTGTCGGGCGGGGCGTGGCTCAAGCGCGCCCGAGCCGTCAACGCCCAGATGGTCCGTACGAACCTCATCTGGGCGCGCGTGGCTCCGAGTCGCCCCCCGAACCCGGACGCCGCACGCGATCCGGCCTGGCCCGGATACGACTGGACCAAGACCGATGTAGCCGTCCGAGCGGCTTCGGCAGGTGGCCTGCGGGTTCTGCTCAACTTCAGCGCGGCGCCGACATGGGCTGAAGGCCCGGATCCGCCGAAGAGCCACCGGGCAGGCACGTGGCGGCCCAATCCCGCCGAGCTCGGAGCGTTTGCGACGGCGGCGGCGCGCCGCTACAGCGGGACCTTCGCCGACGCGACCGGCCCGCTGCCGCGCGTCGCGGAATGGCAGGCCTGGAACGAGCCGAACCTCGACTACTACCTCGCGCCCCAGTGGCGCCGTCAGAAGGGTCGATTGGTGCCCGCCAGCCCGCAGTGGTATCGCCGGATGCTCAACCGGGTCTACGCAGGCGTCAAGTCCGTCCAGGCCGACGCCACGGTCGTCAGCGCCGGCACCGCTCCGTACGGCGACGAGGCCGGGTCGAGCCGCATGCGCCCTGCCCGATTCAACCGCGAGCTCCTCTGCCTCGGCTCGACTGCCCTCGAGCCGCTGCCGTGCCCGGACCCCGCGCACTTCGACGCCCTCGACCACCATCCCTACTCGATCGCCGGGCCGCGGCGCCATGCCATCAACGACGATGACGTCGGCATACCCGACTTGTCGCGGCTCATCCGGCCGCTCAAGCGCGCCGAGCGCGCCGGGCGCGCGCTTCCGGCGGGACGCAAGGCGCTGTGGATCACCGAGATCTCCTGGGACAGCGCCCCACCCGACGCCGACGGTGTCCCGATCGCCCGACATGCACGATGGCTGCAGGAGAGCTTCGAGATCCTGTGGCGTCAGGGCGCGCGCGTCATCCTGTGGCTCGGGGTCGGCGATCAACCCGCGGTCCCCAATTTCGCGAGCACCTATCAGTCCGGCGTGTTCTTCCGCACCGGGGAGCCCAAGCCCGCCTCGACCGGGTTCCGCTTCCCCTTCGTCATCAGGTGTGGCGCACGAACCTGCTCGGCTTGGGGCAAGAACCCACGCCCTGACTCACCCGTGGTGATCGAACGGCGCACGCCCGCCGGATGGCGTCCATCGGTGACCCTCGATGCGGGATCGGGTGGGGTCTTCCAGGTTTCCTTGAAGATGCGGCCGCCCTTCGTCGTACGCGCACGGTCGGCTGACGACACGAGCCTCAGCTGGACGCGGCGATGAGCCGGCGTGTCAGCCCGGCTGCTTCACGGGCGTACGGGAGAGGACATGACACTTCATGGCCACGGAGGTGCGTGCGGGTGATCCGTGGTTGAAGCCGACGGGTCCGCTTCGCTGGACAAGTCCATGACGCTCGAGAAGACGCTCGGCGTGGTCCGTTCCCATGCGTGGCTCATCGGGCTCTGTGTCGTGATCGTCGCGGGATCGGCTTACGGGTTCTCACAGTTGCAGGAGCGCAAGTACACCGCCTCGGTGAAGCTGCTGTTCCGCAGCCCCGGTCTCGACCAGCAGGCGGCAGGTGTCCCCGCGACGACCACACGGGATCCCCAACGCGACACGGCGACCAACGTCACGCTCGTCAAGCTCGGCGGCGTCGCCGAGAAGACCGCGCAGGCGGTGGGCGGACGCACCACCGCACAGGGGATCCTCGATCGCGTCGAGGTCACTTCGGAGGGCGCGACGGACATCGCGACGGTCAAGGCGACGGCGGAGGATCCGACGCAGGCCGCGCAGATCGGCAACGCTTTCACCGAGCAGTTCATCGCCAACCGCCGGAAGATCGATCAGTCCCGTGTCCTCGCGGCCCGCGAACTGGTGGTTCGTCAGATCGCCGAGCTCGTACCGCGAGAGCGTTCGGGTGTCTTCGGTCAATCGCTTGCGGAGCGCAGCGAGTCGCTTCGCATCCTGGCATCGCTTCAGACGGGAAACGCGGAGCTGGTCGAACGCGCGAGGGCTCCCAGTTCCGCCTCTTCCCCACAGGTCCTCCGCAACACGGTGCTCGGGGCGCTGCTCGGCCTGCTGCTGGGTGTCGGTGTGGCGTTCCTCAATGCGCGTCTCGATCGACGCATACGCGAGCCGGACGACCTTTCAGGCGTCTTCGGGCTCCCGCTCCTCGGCCTGGTACCCGAGAGTCGGGCCTACTCGTCTGCCGTTCCCTTCTCGCTGAACGGGAGCCGGAACGGAAACGGGAACGGAAACGGGAACGGGAAGCACAGCGGGGGCGGGAGCCTTCCGGCCCACGAGGAGGAAGCCTTCCGCATGCTGCGCGCGCATCTGCGCTACTTCAACGTCGATCGCGATGTGCGGACGGTGCTCGTCACGTCGGCGGCCTCGGGCGAAGGGAAGAGCACGGTCACCCGCTACCTCGCACAGGCGGCCGCGATGATGGGAACCAGGACGCTGTTGATCGAGGCCGACCTGCGCCGGCCCTCGCTGGCGGGTCGGCTGGGTGTGGATCGCGGTTCAGGTCTGGTGGACGTGCTCATCGGCGCGACCACCGCCGCGGCGGCGGTCGCCCCGGTCGAGGTGGCCACCGGGGTCAACGGCTCCACCCGCACGGCCCAGCTCGACGTGCTCCTCGTCGGAGCGATCCCGCCCAACCCGGCCGAGTTGATCGAGAGCCACGCGATGGAGGAGCTCATGACGTGGGCGGCGGACCACTACGAGCTGGTGCTGATAGACACCCCGCCCCTGACGGTCGTCTCCGACGCCATCCCGCTGCTCCGCAAGGTGGACGGCGTCGTGATCGTCAGCCGACTGGGCGAGAGCACCCAGGACGCGGCCGAGCAGATGCGCGATCGGCTCAAGAGCCTTGGAGCGCCGATGCTGGGCGTCGTCGGCAACGCCTATTCCGAGCGCAAGCAGGACGGCTACGGCTACGGCTACGCGCAGGAGGGCGCGGCCCGATGACCCGCCCATGCATCGTCTACGTCATCGGGGCACGCCCCAACTTCGTCAAGATGGCGCCCGTCATCTCCGAGCACCGCGAGCGGATGCCGGAAGCTCGCCACGTCATCGTCCACACGGGCCAGCACTACGACGCGCAGATGTCCGACATCTTCCTCGAGGACCTCGGGGTGCCCGTGCCGGACCATATGCTCGGTGTCGGCTCCGCGAGCCATGCCGTGCAGACCGCGAGGGTCATGGAGCGCATCGAACCGGTCTTCGAACAGGAGTGCCCCGACCTCGTGATCGTGCCCGGAGACGTCAACTCGACGCTTGCGGCCGCGCTGGTAGCGGTGAAGCTGGGTATCAAGGTCGCCCATCTCGAAGCGGGTCTGCGCTCATTCGATCGCAGCATGCCGGAGGAGATCAACCGGATCGTCGCCGACAGCTTCTCGGACCTGCTGTTCATCCATTCCCACGAGGCGGTCGGCAACCTGCGCCGGGAGGGCATCTCCGATGAGCGCATCCACTTTGTCGGCAACACGATGATCGACAGCCTGGTCACCGTCGGGCCGAGGTTCCGGGACCTCGGCGTGTCGGAGCGCTTCGGCCTCGAGCGCGGCAGCTATCTGCTCGTCACGCTGCATAGGCCGGCACTGGTGGACGGGCCGCTCCTGGCCGAGGCCCTGACCGAGCTGGGGGCCCTGGCTCGCGACCTCCCGATCCTGTTCCCCGCCCATCCGCGCACCGCCAAGATGATGGCCGATCTCGATCCGCACCCCGGCATCCGCATCGTCGGCCCGCTCGGGTACCTCGATTTCCTCTCGGTGCAAGCCGACTCCCTCGCGGTCCTCACAGATTCCGGCGGAGTCCAGGAGGAGACGACCTACCTCGGTGTGCCCTGTTTCACCCTGCGCGACAACACGGAGCGTCCGGTGACGGTCAGCCTCGGTACCAACTCGCTCCTCGGCCTCAGCCCGAGCCGGATCGGCGACATTCCGGAGCTCATGGCGGAGCAGTCACCACCCCGGCGGCCGCCGCCGCTCTGGGACGGCTTCGCGGCGTCGCGCGTCGTGGACGCGGTCCTCGCGGGTCGGGTCCGCGAGCCGACTTTCGCGTAGGTCGGTCATGGCGTGGGGATCAACGGCGCGGCTCCGCAGCGCATCGCCCCCTCCGTGGGCGCCGCTGGTCCTGAGGTGGAGCTCCCCGGTCCTGGCCCACCGGCGGCGGCGGGTCGGGCTGCTCGTCGCACTGGTGGCCTCGGGCCTGCTTTCGGCCGCCCTGCCGGTGGTCGCGACGGGCCTGGCGCTGCTGGCCTGCGGCGCGGCCTGCCTGGCGGTGGTGGGGGCTGCGCCCCTCGCGACCGGCCTTGTCGCCCTCCTGCCCTGGCTCATCATCTTCCTCGAACCCGTACCGGACGAGCTTCGGACGATGGTGGCGGCGCTCGGCGCCGGGTTCGCCTTCCTTGCCGTGCTGTCGAGGCGCCGACCTTCTGGGTGGCTCTTCGGAGCGTCCCTGCTGCTCGTTCCGGCCTTCCTCTCCCTTCCCACGGCCTCGGGCGCCGGAGCGTTCCAGTTCCTGCGCTATCTCGCCTTCGTCGCCCTGGTCGGGCTGCTGGTCTCGGAGCGGGGGAGCGACCTGGCCGGGCGGATGACCCGAGTGGCGCTCCCGTCGGCGTGCGCCGCGCTGCTCGTCCACGCCGCGGTGGTGACCCTTGGGCTGGGAAGCACCGGCACCTACTACGGATTCGGCGAGCGGCTCGGGTACGCCTCCTCGCCGCACGATCTCGCCTTCTTCGCTGCGGGTGCCGGAATCGCCGCTTTTCTCCGATTCGATCGGGCCACACTGCGCTATGGCTTCTTCGCGCTGGCGGCCACGATCACGCTGCTGACCGGGGTGCGTTCGGCGATGGCCGGCCTGATCCTCTTCGCCGCCCTCCTTGCGTTCCGGCGTGGCGCACGCATGCAGCAGCTGGCGGTGGTACTGGCGGCGACCGCAGCTGTGTGGGCCACGGGGACCAACCAGGTCCTGACGGAGCGGTTGCTGAAGTCAGAGCAATCCGGGGAGTTCTCGCAGATCTCCTCCGCCGGCTCGGGCCGGGGGGAGATCTGGTCGAACGCCATCGTCTCCTGGCAGGACGCCGGGCCGGTGGCGTGGCTGTTCGGCACGGGCCTGCGGTCACTCCCCGGGCTCAGCCAGAAGGCGTTCGGCACCCCCTTCACCGGACACAGCGACCTCATCGAGATCGGCGTTCAGCTCGGGCTCGTCGGGCTGGCCGGCTACCTCGTGCTCGTCGTTCTCGTCATCCGTGCCGCCTCGACGAAGCTGGTGCTCACCGTGCTCGGCGCCGCGGCGGTCCTCAACGGGGCGCTCGAGTACATCGCGCCGCTGACGCTGATCCTCGTCTTCGCGGGCGCGAAGGCTGCTCCGCTCGCTTCCAGGGCTACCGGGCCGGCGCGCGGTAGATCGCCAGCGCGTACCCGCTCCACCACCGGGAGTTCAGTCCTCGCAATCGCCCGAGCACCCGAAGGTTGAGCAGGACGGCAAGCGCCTTGAAGGCGAGCGAAAGGCCGCGCGAGACCCGATGCCCGCCCTCCACGTTCTTGAACAGGCGCGGCTCGAAGCCTCCGAGATAACCCTTGTAGAGCGTCGTGAGCGAGAAGCGCCGCTCGAAGGCGGACCAGTCCTCGATCCGCATGGTGGCGACGTTGTGCAGGGCGTAGTCATGCGGCGCCGTCCAACGCTTGATCGCCCCGTTGACGCCCTGGAAGTTGGGGCACCCGATGGCCAGCAGCCCACCGGGCTTGAGCCAGCGGAGGTGGGCGCCGATCACGTCCTCGAGGGCCTCGAAGTGCTCGATCAGGCCGAGCGACAACACGACGTCGGCAGGAGGCAGTCGCAGCTCCCGATCAAACATGTCGCCTTCGACCAGCCGTACGGGAAAACCGAGGCGACGGAAGTTCTCCTCGGCCACCTGCAGTCCGGCCGGCGAGTAGTCGAGCAGGGCAACCTGATGCCCGAGGTGGCGATGGAGGTACACGGCCCACTGGCCCGGCGCCCCGCCGATCTCGAGCAGGGAGACGTCGCGGCCACGAGGGAAGTTGCGGTCGAAGACATCGGTGATGGCATCGAGGAACCGTTGCTCGCCCTTGCGGACCTCGGCCGGGAGGCGGGTCGCGCGCCACCGGTCATCCCACATGTCTCGGGTGGTGAGCTCTCTGACGGGTCCGCTCACGAGACGTGACCGACGAGATGGCGAGAGGCGGGCATGGCGAGATTCCCTTCGATGAACGCCTCGTGGCGGTCACGATCTCCGACTTCGAAGCGCGAGCGCACGACCCGCGCGGGGACTCCGACGGCGATGGCGAAGGGGGGGATGTCGCGGGTCACGACGCTTCCGGCGCCGATGATCGCCGCGTCGCCGATGGTGACGTTCTTGAGCACGGTGACGCGAGCACCGATCCAGACGTTGCGGCCGATCGTGACGGGTCGGTTGATCCCCCGGACCGCTCCCCGGTACGTCTGCCCCGGGACGTCGAAGCGGTGGTCGCCCGCCATGAGGCAGAACGCCGGCCCGATGACGGTGTCGTCGCCGATGATCACCGGAACGTCGTGAGCACTGATGATGGCGTGGTGTCCGATGAAGACGCCGTCCCCGAGATAGAGATGCTCATAGCCCGAGATCGACGACGTGACCGGATCGAAGGTCGTGCCGCGACCGATGGCGCCGAAGCGCCGAACAAGCATCCGGCGGACCGCGACCCGGCGGGCGCCCGAAAGCGCTTCGAGCCAGTTCACCCGCTCACCCCTTCACCGTCGGGCACGTAGATGCCGCTGCGAACACTCTGGCCTCGGACGCCGGCGGGTTCGCGAGAGACCTGAGGGGTGAACACCAGCCACGCCTGAAAGAGGCAGAGCCCGGCGAAGACGACCGTTGTCGCTCCAGCTACTCCGGCGGCGCCCCAGGCGGCGGCGGAGGCCATGCCGAGCCCGACGTTGGCCACCGCGGCGACTCCCATGCTCAGGGCCAACGGCCGGTAGCGGCACTGGGCCATGAGGACCGCCGCGACCGGCGCGGTGAGGTACGTGAGGAAGGCCAGCACCAGGAGCAGCCGCAGGACACCCGCCGAACCCGGGTAGCGGCCACCGTCGGCCGCGCGGACGAGGTCGTCGGCGAACCACGCGGCGAGGCCGAGGACCACGCCCGCGGGGATCGGTGCCAGCCGGAACCAGCGGGTCAGGATTCGTCGCTGCGCCCCGGCGCTCTCGATCACGTCCACCTGGCTGGACCGGACGCGCAGCACGGCCAGGAGCGCGGGGAAGGCGCCGAGCGCGATGGCGAAGTACCGCTGCGCGGAACCGAACGCGGCGACGTCGTACCGGCTGAGCAGAGATCCGACCACGAAGACGCCCGCGTAGGCGAACAGCGCCGCTGCCACGAAGTAGGCGGTCAGCCATCCGATGGAGCCGTCGGCCGCCTGGTGGGCGGCTCGAGCCGAGCGCAGGCGCTTCTGCGCGCGCAGGACCGGACGGAGGAGCACGGCGGCGCCGACGATCAGGCCGAGGGCGTAGAGACCCGCCACCGTGCTTCCTCCGGCAGCCGCTGTGATGAAGACCGGAAGGAGGCTGAGAGCCAGTATCACGCCGTTGCGCGTCACGGAGACGACCCCAGCCGCCGAGAACCGCTTGCACGCCTGATGGTGCATGATCACGAGCTCGAAGCCCGAGTGCCCGACGGCATAGAGGCCGGCGAGCGCGCAGATCGTCGCGAGGGCGGCTCCGGCGGCGCGAAGATCGAGGGCGAGCGAGACCATGACCCCCAGCGCCGCAACCACGAGGGTGGTTCCGATCTGCCGGCGCACCACTGTGCCGAACTCGAGACCAGGGACGGCGGTCGAGCCAGGGCCTCGGGACACGATCTCGGCCTGTGTGCGGAGATAGTGCATCCGCATGCCGCTGCCGGCGGCGCTGGCGAGGAACTGACCCAGAGCGAGAAACAGCGTCATGAACGCGTAGTCGCCGACCTTGAGCCTGCGGACGAGGAGC
Organism: Solirubrobacterales bacterium; assembly: GCA_013696535.1. The sequence goes on along the minus strand of JACCYI010000073.1, from coordinate 6,813 downwards.
AGTACCGTCGCGGCGCCCAGCAGGCGCGCGACGACGTCGGCGAACGAGGTGGTCAGGAGGCCGCGCCGGAACTCCGACAAGCGCACCGGCCTCATCTGGCATCGTCGTCGCCCGCGGGGGATTTGAGGAGGCGGGCGTAGACGTCGAGCACGCCGGCCAGGTAGCCGTCCCCGCCGGCGACCCCGTCGTCGCCCGGGTTGTTTGCGCGCGATCCGATCGCATCAGAGACGGACGCGGCCAGGGCTTCGGGATCACCAGCGGGCACGAGACGGACGCTCGCGGGACGATGGGCGACGTCGGTGGCGATCACCGGCACACCGGCGGCGAGGGCCTCGCGCACGCTGATCGCATCGCCGTCGCGGCGGCTGGGACGCAGGTAGATCACGTCGTGTGCGAAGACGGGCGTCAGGGGTTCTCCGATGCAGACGGCGAATCGCTGCTCCGAGCCCGCGTCGGCAAGCCGTCGCCGCTGCTCCGCCATGAACCGCCTAGCGCGCCGTCCACGCACGGGCTTGGCCACGAAGATGAGGAGCGCGAGCGCCGGGTGGCGGGCGCCGAGCTCGATGAACGCGCCGATCGAGCTGTCTATCCCATAGAGGTCTGAGCCGTCGTCGAGGAAGGCAATCTGGTAGGCGGAGACCACGAGGGTCGGGCTCCCTGTCTCGACCAGTTGCGCCGCTTGATCAGAGAGCTCGCCCGGCCCCTGCGCACCACGCAGGTACGCGGGCACCACTGAGAGACGCCCGCTGTCGACGTAGGGCTCAAGGCCGGCGGCGATCCTCGGGCTCACGGCGATGACCGCGTCGAACCGCTTCAGCGCCCCGCGGGCCGCACGACGCCGGATGAGGTTGGTCGACTCCAGGCTGTCCGCCAGCTTGTTGCCGTGAACCGTGAGGACGAACGGGCACTCGTCGAGTCTCCGTCGCGCCCCGGCCACCGCGACGAGGTCATCGAGCCGCGAGAAGTGGTAGTGCACCAGGCGACCCCTCGGTCGCCGCAGGTGCCACCAGTACCGCAGCGGATTTCGATGCAGGCCCGCGAGCACCACGGGCGTCTCGGCGGCGGAGCGGTGATTGAGCGCGGCGATGGAGAGGCCGTGCTCTGGGAGCAGTCCCAGGAGTTGGTCGAGATGCGTGGAGACGCCGCCGCGGGGAGGGGCGAGCGGACCCACCACCAGCACGTCGGCCGCCTCCCGATCCTCATCCACGGGGATCGATCGTTCCGGCGCTCTCGGCGGATCGTAGGGCGGCCAGTGTCACGCCCATCGTGTCGAGGTGATCGGGCGACTCGATCGGCTCGCCCGAGGCCAACCTGCTCCGCAGGGCACGGAACTGGGCGACGTGACCCTTGTCGCGCCGGCGATCGCGGTGCCGGCGACGGCGTCCGCCGTCCATCAGCACGACCTCGCGAAAGTCGTCGAGCGTTGCGGAGCGCCCGCCGGAGTGCGCCTCGAACCACTCCTTTCCCACGCCCACCGCGGACTCTGAGCCGTAGCTCACCGTCGCGATGGAGTCGCGCGCGAAGGTCATGGTGAGAACGAAGCGCTGTGCCGCCGCCATCGGGACTCCCAGGCCCGGGCACTGACAGGTCAGTTGCTCGGGAAGTGATCCCATGAACCAGCAGGCGAAGTCCACGAAGTGACATCCCTCGCCCAGAAGCCGTCCCCCGCCCTCGTCGAGATCGTTGAGCCAGTGTCCGGCGGGCAGCGGCCCTGCCGCCACTCGGAGATGGAGCTCCTTCGGCGCGTCACGGGCGTGGATGAAGGTCTTCAGGGTGCGAGACAGCTCGGCGTGCCGCCGGTTGAAGCCCACGGTGAGCGTGCATCCGCTCTCGACTCGCGCCGCTTTGAGCTCGGCGAGCTCCGCGACGGTCAAACACGGGGGCTTCTCGACGAAGACGGACTTCCCGGCCCGCAGGGCGCGGGCCGCCAGCTGCGCGTGGCTCGAGTGGCGTGTCGCGATGACGACCAGGTCCACGCCCGGGTCGTCGAAGATCTGGTCGCTGGTGGTTGCTCGGTCGAAGCCGAAGCGGTCGGCCGCTGTGCGGGCCGACAGTCCCGAGCCGCTCGCCACCCGGCCGAGCGCGAACCCGGTCTCCCGCAGAGCTGGGATGAGGAGGCGCTGGGCGAAGCTCCCGGCGCCGATGATTCCTGCCGTCGGCGTGCCCGCGGTGAGATCCGGTCGGTTCGGGCGGTGGGGGGGATCGGGGGTCGACCTCTCCGATTCCCCGTAGGTAAGGATGAGCCCCAGCGGTGAAACGCCGGGATCCAGGAGGCGGTCGTAGGCCTCGGATGCGACGGCGATGTCGATGCGCGCGCTGATCAGCGGGTCGACGCGGAGCCTTCCGGCGGCCAGGAGGTCGACGACCGCGGCCATGTTGCGTCGCTCGGTCCACCGGACGTACCCGATCGGGTAGTCGATCCCGTGCTCCTCGTAGGCGCGGTCGTAGCGTCCGGGCCCGTAGGAGCGCGACAGGCGCAGCTCGAGCTCCTTCTCATAGAACGGCGGTCGCGGGAGATCCATCCCGACGTCGCCGACGATGACGACGCGGCCCCGGTCGCGGCAGAGAAGCGCGGCGAGCTCGGCGGGATCTGACGAGGGTGTCGCGGCGGTGACGATCACGGCGTCGCATTCCTGAGGGCGCATGGGCATCGTGCTGCGCTCATGGGCCTCGTCGGCGGCTCCCATCGTCACCGCCCGTTCGACCAGCTCGGGTGAGAGATCCACACCGACGACCGTGCAGCCCGAGGCGCGCAGAAGCTGTCCGCACAGTTGCCCGACGAGGCCGAGGCCGATGACCGCCACACGCTCCCCCAGCCGGACGTCGGCCTGTCGCACGCCGTGCATGGCGATGCTGCCGACGGTGGCGAAGGCGCCCTGCTCGAAGGTCACGCCGGGCGCGAGCGGCACGCACAGGTTGCCCGGCACCAGATCGATCTCGGCGTGGACCGCGTAGTCGCCGCCGCCGCAGGCGACGCGGTCGCCGGGCCGGATGTCCGGCACGCGCCGTCCGACCGCGATCGCCACCCCGGCTGCCGAGTAGCCGATGGCAGAGGGCTGCTCGAGTCGAGCGCGGACGGTACCCACCGTCTCGCCGATTCCGTCCCTCCGTGCCTTCTCGATCACCTGCCGCACCTGATCGGGGCGCGAGCGCGCCTTGCCGACGAGGCTCTGGCGGCTCGTGGCGACCTTGCTGCGCTCGGTGCCGGCGCTGAGCAGGCTCGCCCGGATGTCGATCAGGACCGTCTCGTCGGTCAGCGTCGGAACGGGGACGTCGAGGACATCGATCCGGCCGTCGCGAAGCCGCTGGGTGACCTGCTTCATCTCACTCCCACCATTCGCTCCGTGAGCTCCTCGACCACTTCAGGGTGATGCGCGAAGCGCGGCTCGCGCGTGCCCCGTCTCCACTGGACACGGTCGAGCTCGGCGGCCCGGCTCACCATCGTGACCGCGCCGAGGTCCTCGAGCCAGCGGTCCACCGCACCCGTCTCGCTGCGGAAGAGGCTGATGGCCGGCAAGCCGAGGTAAGCCGCCTCGCGGAGCATCGTTCCACCGGCGGCGACGACCGAATCGACGCCCTTGAGCAGGGCGACGAACTCGATCGGGCGCTCGACGACGATCGGCTCGTTGCGCCATGAGTGACTCCGCAGCTCGACCACCTGGTGGGCGTGACGGGGCGAGAACACCACCCGGACGGCCGGATCGGCCGCCAGCCTGGCCATCACGTCGCGCGTGAGGTCGAGCGATTCCGTCCGCCTGTAGTGGGTGGTCTCGGACGGCGGGCGGACCAGTACGAGGGCCTCGCCGTCTCGGGGCACGCCGAAGTCGTGCGCTGCAACCGCGCCGAGGTCGCGGCCCGCGAAGCTGATGTCCTCTTTGAGTCCGTTGAACGGGACGAGCCGCTCGGAAGCGAATCCCTTGGCTGCGAAGACCGCTCCGTCGATGACCCCGGGGTGCATGACGGTCGTGCCGAAGGCCCGGAATGAACGGACTTCCGCGTGCTCGTAGTCGAGCACCATGAAGGAGGGCACGCCCAGGAGCCAGGCCGCCATGACGCCCGACCGCGAGGTGCTCAGCAGCATGGAGGGATTCGTCGTGCGGGCGAAGGAGGCCGCGAGTTGCAGCGCCCGGGCGGCGGTGCCCCCGACCTTGCCGAGGCGGGAAGGGCTGAACTCGCGACCGACGAGGCGATGGCGGATGCCACCCGCCGCCAGCAGCTGGGTCGTGATCCCATAGTCCCGAGCGGTTACGACGACCTCGTGCCCCCGTTGCTCGAAGGCCTTGATGAAGGGCGCGAGGTACTGGACCTGAGGTGGATTGTCGATGTCGATCCAGGCCTTCAACGCGCCACCATGAGGTCGACGGACAGCCTGGCGAGGGCGCAGTACATCCATGCGGTCGACCAGCGCAGGAAAGGGATGCGGACGAGCCGGCGGGCGCGCCGCTGATAGGCGAAGGAGCCGTCCGGAAGCCCGAGCAGCGCGACGCTCCTCGCGGCCGCTCGCGCCGCCGTCTCCACATCGCCGAAGGCGCAGAGTGTGATCACGGACTGGGCGCAGGCCGTGGCGTCGATCGGGAGGACACGATCGTCGTAGTACTTCGGCGTCGAGTCCTCGGCGAAGAAGTTCCCGCGATAGTAGCCCCATCCGCGGGCGAGCGCGGCGCTCACCCCGAAGTCCCCGCTGAGCCGTCGATACTCGGCGAGGCACTCGAGGACGTACCCCGTATGGAAATTGTCGGCCCAGCGCCGGGTGTCGCCCACCGCGTATGGCCAGGCACCCGACAAAGCCTGGTGGTTGATCACGAATCGCGCCGATCGGGCGGCCGGCTCGAGAACATCGCCATCGGCGCCGCGCCCGTGGGCCTGGGCGAGCAGGCGCGAGCCCTTGAGCGTGGCGTTGAGGACGACCTGGTGGTCCAGCGGCGAGTAGGACCAGCAGAAGGACCCGTCGTCGCCCGCCGAGCGTTGGAGATCATTGAGGACGAAGGCCGCCGCGCCGCGGATGAGCGCCCGGGCCTCGGGTAGGTCGAAGGCGTCGTCGGCGGCGGCCAGCGCGTTGGCGACCATCCCGGTGGCGACGACAGTCGGCGTGTTCGCCGGCAGCGACGTGTAGCGGCCCTCCCAGTCAAACGGATACCCCCAGCACGCACCGCTCCACCCGGGCGAGACGAGGCCGCCGAGGAGCGCCACCCACCGCTCGGCCTCGGCCCGGCGGTCGTCCGGTCCGTCGCCGACTTGCGAGCGATACGCCGAGCCCTGGAGCGCCAGGGCGACGGTCACCGCGTTGAGCTGCGCGGGTACGCGCAACAGCGGCCGCACGTCGATCGGCAGCCGCTTGACGGTCTGTTGGGAGCCGAAGCGGATCAGGCGGTTGCTGCGCAGCACCGGGAGCCGGAACAGCGGCGAGCACAAGGCGTCGTACGGGTCATACCCTCGCAGCGCCTGTTTGCGCAGGTGGCGCTCGGTGCGATCGAGCTGCCCGCCGAGTTGCTCCGAGGTCAATCCGCCGGAACCGCCGAGTTGCTCTGCGGTCAATCCACCGGAACCGCTCGGCGCGGGCCGCCGGCCTGGGAAGTCCCCGGGCAGAACGTCGGACGATCGCGCCCGGGTGGCGGGAGTCAATTGACACCTTGTCTGGAGAGGACCGCGGGGACGGTTCGCAGGATGAGCCGGACGTCTCCCCAGAGTGACCAGTTGGTGACGTAGAGGTAGTCGAGCTTGATCATCTCCTCGAAGGGGATGCTGGTGCGGCCGAGCACCTGCCACGGCCCGGTGATCCCGGGCAGGAGGTCGACCCGGGTCCGGTGCCATCCGCCGAGGCGGCCGTCCTCCTCGACGATCAGCGGCCGTGGGCCGACCAGGCTCATGTCGCCTCGCAGCACGTTGACGAGCTGGGGCAGCTCATCCAGGCTCGAGTTGCGCAGGAAGCGCCCCACGCGGGTGACCCGCGGATCACGGTCGAGCAGGAGCCAATCCGGGTCCTTTGACTCTGACAGCAGCGCCGCGCGCAGCTGCTCGGCGCCGGCCACCATCGTGCGGAACTTGAGGACCTCGAAGCGGCGGCCGCCGCGCCCGACGCGCTGCTGCCGGAACAGGGCCGGGCCATGGCTCGTGGCGCGGACGAGTCCGGCGATGACCATCAGCAGCGGGGCCGCGATGATCAGCAGCAGGGCAGACCCCAGGATGTCCACCGCACGCTTGGCCGACCCGGCTGAACGTGAGAGCACCGGCGGGTTGAGGCCGAGCACAGTGACACCCCCGATGTGGTCGACTTCGGCGCTTGACCCGATGGCGTCGGAGCCGGCCGGCACGAGGCTGACCTTGACCGCGAGCCGCCGGCAGCGGCGGAGCATGTCGAGCGTCTCGTCGTCGCGACGATCGTTCGGCCCGAGGGCGAACCCTGAAGCCACCACCCGGTCGATCGATTGGGCGCGAACGACCCCTTCGAGATCGACCGCCTCGAATCGCCCGAGCACGGGCGTCGAAAGTGGGATCGAGGGATCGTCGTCGCGCGCCAGGACGCCGACGGGCTTCAGATGGGAGCCGGGCAGGTCGGACATCCTGCGCTCGAGCAGAGCGGTCGTCGCTCCGGCACCGATGAAGAGGACCCGCTCGGGACCCATCAGCCGCTGCGCGAAGCCGCGCACGCCGTGGCGCATGAGGGCCATGGCCGACGCGGCGGCGACGGCGAACGCGAGAACCGACAGGAACGCCACCTTGCCGTCCGACACGAGTTGGAAGTAGCCCCACAACCCGACGCTGCCGATCGAGAAGGCGTGAAAGATCCCGGGAATGTCGTCGACGGTCGAGTGG
>JACCYI010000172.1 GCA_013696535.1 Solirubrobacterales bacterium | reverse complement strand
CCGAGCGGCGGCGGCCCCGGGTCGCCGCCGCTCGAGTCTGCGGTCAGGTCAGCCGTCCTCTGCGGGGATGCGCACGATCTCGCCGTCGGTGCCGGAGGTGCCGTGGTTGCCCACGTAGACGTCGCGGTCGTCCGAGACCGCGAGACCCGTCGGTTGCATCAGCTTTCCGGCTGCCAGCTCGACCCGCGTCCCGTCGGGCTCGATCTTGACGAGCTTGCCGGGCGACGGACCCCCCAGCAACCCCTTGCTGGTGATCTGCAGGACGTACAGGTTGCCGCCGGCAAAGCCCACGTCGATGATGTTCGTGAACCCGCCCGCCTTGACCGTCGTCCTACCGCGGCGCACGCGATACACGCTCGCCTCGCCGACCGGGAACGGGAACCCGGTGAGCTGGCCGACGTAGGCGCCCTGGCCCGGTGCTCGCACCACGCCGGTGGGCACGGGCTGGTAGGGGATCTTCGTGCCGGGAGGCAGGCCTAGGAACGCCGGTGCCAAGGCCGTCTTGAACGGGCGGAAGACCGCGAGCGTCGTCACCTTGCCGTCGGGACGGACGCGAAGGAGGTCGTTGCCGCCCGCGTCGGTTACGAGGATCCGCTCGCCCGCGCTCGCGTCGACGGAGAAGGGATTGGAGTCGATCATGGCGTCGGGCTGTCCGGAGTCGGGGTTGTTCGCCGCCTCGTAGGCGCCCAGGTCGGCGACGCGGCTCACCTTCCCGCGGCGGCCGATGCGATAGAGGCCGGCGAATTTGGGGCCGGCGGGCCCGAGGTCGGCACGGGCCGCCGGATTCGCACCGAGTCCGACCGTGAAGTACGCCCGATCCCCGTCGAAGGAGATGTCGTGCGGTCCTGTCGCACTGTCTCCGTCCGGGTCTCCGGTCGTCTCGGCTTGCACCGCGAGCGAAGGCAGCCGCTTGACGATCTGGTCCATGCGCCCCGATCTCACGTTTACCCGGGTGATCGCTCCCGTTGCGCCGTAGCACTGCTTGCCCTGCGGGGTCTGGATGCATGCGCCAAACCCGCCCTTCCCGGCTTCGGCCACGTAGAGCCGTCCGTCGGGCCCGAAGGTCATTCCGCGCGGATTCGACAGGCCTTCCGCGACGACGTCGAGCTCCGCCGCACCGGCGGTGGCGGTCGCCGTACAGGCGATGGCCGCTCCAAGTCCGATGGCCAGCAGCGCGTCGCGGCGAGGGCGGCGACGAACCGGGTTCAGTGACACAGCACTCCTCCTCCATAGCGATCTCCGTCACGATCCTATGCAGGTGAGGCCGGGCGCGTCCACCGCCTCGGAAACACTACGGTGACGTTCCGGATGAGCGCGAAGGACACCTACCTCGGGCTGCGCGCCTTCATCGACGAGCTGGCGCGTTGCGGCCTGCGCGAAGCCTGCACTTCGCCCGGGTCGCGCTCCACCCCACTCGTCCTCTCCCTCGTGGCCGAGAAGCGCATACGGTCGAGCTCCCATATCGACGAGCGCTCGGGAGGCTTCTACGCGCTCGGGCTGGCCAAGGCCACGGGCGTGCCGGTCGTGCTCGCCTGCACTTCCGGCACAGCGGCCGCCAACTACCTGCCCGCCGTGATCGAGGCCCACGAGGCTCGCGTCCCCCTGCTCGTACTCACTGCCGACCGGCCCCCGGAGCTGCGCGACGTCGGCGCCGGGCAGACCATCGACCAGCTCAAGCTGTACGGAAGCGCCGTCAAGTGGTTCCAGGACGTGGACGAGCACCTCGCGAGCCTCAACCGGCTGCGCTGGCTGCGCCAGCTGGCCTGCCGCGCCTTCTGGACCTCCGTCGACGGCCGGCCCGGGCCGGTCCACCTGAACTTCGCGTTCCGTGAGCCGCTGGTCCTCGGCGCGCCGCTGCCGGACGAGGACGCGATCGCCGGGCGTGACGGCGGGCGGCCGTGGACGACGCGTCCTTCCGTGGCCAGCCCGCCGGCACCGGCGCTTCTCGCCGGTCTCGAGAGCGAGCTCCGCGACCGGCCGAGAGCCGTCGTCGTCGCGGGGCGTGCCGAGCGCGACCCGCGGCTCGGCGAGGTCTTGGCGGACTTCGCAGCCCGAGCCGCGATTCCCCTGCTCGCCGAGCCGCTCTCGGGCGCCCGCCGGGGTACGGCCGCCGTCGCCCACTACGACGCGCTGCTGCGCGACCCGCAATGGGCCGCCGCACACGCCCCGGATCTCGTGGTCCGCGTCGGCGACCTGCCGACTTCGGGCCCGCTGCGCCGATGGCTGGCGGGGCTCGACGACGCTCTCCAGATCACCTTCGATCCGGAGACGGCCTGGCAGGATCCGGCCGCGGGAGTCGGCACCGTGCTCGGCCTGGACCCACGCCCGACGTTCGAAGCCCTCGGGAATCGGCTTGGAGATCGAGCGACGGTCTGGCTCGATGCCTGGCGCGAGGCCGATCGGGCGGCGGCCGGAGCCATCTCGGGCGTTCTGGGCCCGGACCCCCAGCTCACCGAGCCACGGGTCGCCGCGGAGCTCGGGGGGCGTCTACCGCCCCACGCGACTCTGGTGGTCGCCTCTTCCATGCCGGTGCGCGACGTGGAGACGTTCTTCCCAGCCCGCCCGGATCCCGCGCGGGTGCTCTCGAACCGCGGCGCCAACGGCATCGACGGCACGCTCTCCACGGCGCTCGGGGTCGCTGCGGGCGTGCCCGGCCCGTGCGTCCTGCTCACGGGCGACGTCGCGTTCCTTCACGACGTCGGCGGGCTGCTGGCCGTACGGCGCCTCGGCGCCCGCCTCGTCGTCGTCCTGCTCGACAACGATGGCGGCGGGATCTTCAGCTTCCTCCCGGTGAGCAACGCGGGCGAGGTCTTCGAGGAGCACGTCGCCACGCCCCACGGG
>JACCYI010000032.1 GCA_013696535.1 Solirubrobacterales bacterium | reverse complement strand
GCGTTCTGGTGGGCGGCGGGCATCTTCGCGATCGGTCTGCTCGTGGCCGCGACCGTGCTGCCGGGCCGCAACCGGACCGTCCCCGCGGCGACCGGGACCGTACCGCCCCACGGCTCGCCTGTGGTGGCGACCGCCGACTGACCGGCGGCCATGGCGACGGGACGTTTCCCTCTGCAGTCACATCGGGGAAGCACGAGGGCATGCCCTCCCTGACGGACACCCGCAGCAGCGTGGGTCATCGCGGCCTCGTGCGGGCGCGACACGGGAAGCTCGTCGCTGGCGTAGCGGCCGGCCTGGCGCGGCGCTTCGGCGTCTCCTCGAGCCTCGTGCGGATCCTCTTCGTGGCGAGCATGCTCCTGCCAGGGCCGCAGATCATCGCCTACATCGCGCTCTGGGTCATCATGCCCAAGGAGGAGCGCGGCTGACCGACCCGGAGCGTTGTTCTTCGTCCAAGAGCCCGAACCCCGAGCGGAGAGCGGCCGGGCCAGTGGAAGGGTTCGCATGCCCGTGGTGTTCGCATCGCCCTGGGCTCGCGTCGGACCGCGATCCCCTGGGGTGACGCATCATCGCCGTCTACGACTCTCCTTTCACGCCATGACGAGCGACCGCCTGTACCGCCGTGCCATGAACGGACGAGGGCGCCATCGCCGAGATCACCGGCGGCGCGGTCGCCCGGGTTCGACCCCGTCGTCGTGACGTTCGTGCGCTGCCGACGCGCGACTTCAGTCGCAGTCGGTGCGCGGCACCCATGACTCCCGGGCGCCTCTAGGTTCCGGCGGGCAGGGCGCTCAGCTCGCTCGGCGGCTCGCCCGTGGCGGCGATGTGCTCGGCGACCTGCCTGGTGACTGCGCCGCTGCGTCGGAACCCGACGACCTCCCAGTGAGCACGCCGACCGGAACTGCCAGGCTCGAGCAGGCGCACTTCCACGCGCCAAGGGCGGCGCAGCAGGACGCGCGAGGCGACGCCGCCGGCCAGGAGCACCGCGAAGATGACCGCCTCCAGCAGCGGAAAGAGGAGAAAAAGGAGCAGTCCGAGCACGACGACGGCCACAGCGCCGACGGCGATGCTGTCCCCGTCCAGCAAGTCACCCAAGTTGAAGTCGCCGTCCCCGGGACCGCCACCGACGCCGTCGAGCCAGCCGCTGCCGTCCTCGCCCGAGTCGCGCTTGCCGGAGCTCGACCCGTCGTAGCCGTCGTACCCGCCGTCGCGTTCATGCTTCCGCTTGTCGCGCCGCAGCTGCGGGCGGCTTGTCGCCGTCCAGCGTCGCCCGACCCGCCAACATCGCCCGTCGGGTCCCCGCGCTGTCCGCTTCGTCCCCGGGAGCCTCACGATGCGACGGTAACCTCAGACGGCGTTCCTGTGGAGAAGCGCGGACACGGGTGGATCCGGTCAGAGCCGCCGCTCCGAGGCCGCGTCGCCGACGCCGTCGAAGTTTTGCTCGAGCACTTGCGCGAACAGCGGGACGTGCGGCGCCGCGCACGCGGTCCGAGGACCGGGTGCTGCAGGTCTGCCTCGGCCTCGGGCAGCGAGCCGATCGCGTATGTGCTGGCCATCGCGCTGTGCCCAAACACGGGTCATGTTCGCCTCGAGTGGGCAGGCGCAGGCTCCGGAACCGGAGCCCCCGCTCGTCGACCGCCTGCGTGCGCACTTGGGCGTTGATCCGACCGGCCTCCCGGTCGTCGTGTGATGCGTTTCACGCACCGGCGAGTAGCGCCGATGTTCGGTCGGGCGAGCTTCGGGAAGCCGCTTATGTGTGGGTCGCAGCGTCTCTTGTCCCAGGCGCGGCCCGATGGCGATTGGCTTGATCCGGGACTCCTCCCACAACCCAGGAATGGAGCACATGCCCCAACCGAAGAGCGGTACCTCGAATGCAGAGAACGCCGACGTCGTTGGAGACGTCGTGGCGAAGCAGAACGAACGTGGCCTAGGAGACGGTCCGCTCGGCGAGCCGGGCGCGAAGGGGCCCGTGGGCCAGCCTGGCGCCAAGGGCCCGGCCGGCGAGACCGGGGACAAGGGTCCCGCGGGCGGCGTGGGCGCACCGGGGCCGAAGGGTCCCGTCGGTGAGACCGGCGCCAAGGGCCCGGCCGGCGAGACAGGAGCCAAGGGCGCAGCGGGCCCGGTCGGTGACACGGGCGCCAAGGGAACAGCAGGCGCACCGGGCGAGACGGGCGCCAAGGGTCTCCCGGGTGCGAAGGGCGCGTCGG
>JACCYI010000027.1 GCA_013696535.1 Solirubrobacterales bacterium | reverse complement strand
GCGACGCGCCGGCGCTCTCCGCCCGACAGCGTCGAAACATCCGCGTCCGGGGGCGGCAGGCGCAGCGCGTCCATCGCGGTGTCGAGCATGGTGTCCAGGTTCCAGGCGTCGGCGGCGTCGATGCGCTCCTGCAGCCGACCGAACTCCTCGGCGGTCTCGTCGGAGTAGTTCATCGCGAGCTCGTTGAAGCGGTCGAGTAGCGCGCGTGTCACCGCGACGGCCTCCTCGACGTTGCCGCGAACGTCCTTGGACTCGTCGAGGTGGGGCTCCTGCTCGAGCAGCCCGACGGTCGCGCCGGGCGCCAGCTGCGCGTCGCCGCGGAAATCCACGTCGGTTCCCGCCATGATCCGCAGGAGCGTGGACTTACCCGAGCCGTTGAGCCCCAGCACGCCGATCTTCGCGCCAGGCAGGAAGGACAGGGAGACATCCTTGAGCACCTCCTTGTCGGGTGGGTGAACCCGGGAGAGCTTGTACATCGTGAAGATGTATTGAGAACTCATCGCGAGGCACAGTACGACGCATTCCTTGGCGAGGATGGTCAAAAGCCGGTTCCGGGGTAAGTTGGAGCCATGGCCACGCGTGAACGCGTCATTTTCAACCTGGATCGGTTTGAGTGGACCGGTCCCGGCTGGCTCCAGATCTGGGGCGGCTGGGACGGCATAGACCGGCGCGATCTCGCCGATCCGGCGCTGATCGTTCGCGCGCGCGACGTCTCGCATCGCCTCGCGCCGCCCCCTGACGGCATTCGCGGCGGCATCCGCAACTGGCACGCGATCTTCCCATGGGAGGATGATCCGGCCGCCATCGAGGGAGCCGAGCTCGAGCTGGGGGGAGGCCTGGTGGTCGAGCTGCCGGCGCCAGGCTCGAGTACGGGGCGCCGCCGCTTTGGTCGCACGCGGCTCGCCGTGCGCGAGGTAGGGACCCATCCCGGCCCGGAAGGCGGAGATGCCTTGCCGTCCCGGGGCGCAGTGGCGAGCGTGCCGGCCCGTGAGCCCGACGCCATCGCGTTACACGTTGCGGTGGTCGCAGCACGCGGAGAAGCGGCCGAAGCGCGTGAGGAGCTCAAGCTGGCCCAGGCGGCGGCCGGCCGGTCGGCGGAGGACGTCGATGGCGAGCGAGCCCGGCGCCAGATCGAAACCGCCCGCCTGCGCGAGGCGATGGACACGCTCAGGAAGTTGGCCGAGGAAGGGCTGCAGAAGGAACGGGCCGTCTCGCAAGGGCTGTCCTCCGAGCTCGACAAGTACGAGGCCGACACGAAGGATCATCGGGCGTTCGCAGCCGGCCTCCGCGACCAGATGCAGGCCCTGAGCGAGGAGCTCATCGAGAGCCGGGAGATCGGCGAGGTGTCAAGAGCCGAAGCCGACGGCCTCCGGCTTCGCGTCGAGGAAGTCCAGCGCGAGACTCGCCGCGCCGATGGCGCCGAGGCCGAGCTCGAGTCCCTTCGCGCAGATCTTGTCGAAAGTCGGCAGGTCGCAGAGTCCTGGGGAGCCGAGGCCGACAAGGTACGGGCGCAGCTCGCCGAGGCGCAGACCGAGGTCGAGCGTGCGGGCTCGGAAGCCGAGCGGCTCCGCGCGCACCTCGCCCGGGTCGAGCGGGACGCTCACCAGTCGGGCGGCGAAGCTGAACGGCTGCGCGCCCAGCTCGAAGAGGCACAGGAGCGCCTCGAGCAGATTGGCGACGAGGCCGAGCGCCGGCAAGCGCGCTTTGAGAAGGCGCAGCGCCAGGCAGAGCAGTCAAGCGCTGAAGCCGAGCGACTGCGTGCCCATCTCGAGCGCATTCAGCAGCAGGCGCAAGAGGCCGACAACCTGCGGGCCGAGCTCGAAGCCGCCCAGCGCGCCGCGCAGCAGGCGGACGCTCTGCGAGTCGAGCTCGAAGCCGCCCAGAGAACCATCCACGAAGCCGAGGACGAAGCCGAGAGACTGCGCCGGAGCCTCGCAGCAGTACGCGAAGCGCTTCAGGGCTAAAGTTCGCCCGCCGCCGTGCGACGATGCGTCGTGCGATGTCAGAGCCGTGTCTTGAATATCGCGGGCGTCGGCGGACCGCTCGAGCTGATCGAGGCTCCGCCGGAGGACCGTTGAGCGGCGAGCTGCACGAGTCGTGGGTGGCCGAGCCCTCGGCGGTGCCCCTGGCCCGCGCGAGCGTGGCCGCCTTCGCCCAAGGGGCCGGCGCGACCCTGGACGTCCTGGACGACATTCGTCTGGCGGTGTCCGAAGCGGCCACCAACGTCGTCCTGCATGCCTACCTCGGCACGGCCCCCGGGCCCCTCGATGTGCACGCGCACTTCGACGGCCGGCGCCTTGAGGTCGAGGTCTGCGACGAGGGACGAGGGCTGCGAGCCCGGCCCGACAGCCCTGGGCTCGGCATCGGGCTCCCGCTGATCTCGGCGGTGACCGAGTCCGTTCAGATCTCCGGTCCCGAGTCTCGGCCCAACCGGGTGACCATGACCTTCAACCTCGACGCCGTACGCCACGCGATTGCGTGAGCCATCGCAGCGGTCGCGTGGCACCCTCAGGGGGGTGTTGGTGGGCGGCGCCGTGGTGGCCGCCCTCGTGGTGGGGGTCGTATTGGCGGTGCTGCTGCGCTGGTCGCTCGCGCTCACCGACGCCCAGCGGGTCGCGAGCCGCGCGGAGGTCGCCCTCGCACAGGCCGCGCGCACCGAGAAGCTCATCGTCGACCTCGAGACGGGCGTCAGGGGTTACGTCATCACGGGTGAGAAGGGCTTCCTCGAGCCCTACGAGTCGGCACGTTCGGCCGCGCCGCGCGCAGCACGACGCCTCGAGCAGCTCACGACCGACCGCTCGCAACGGTTGAGAGCCGCCACGGTCGGCACCGAGATCAGGGAGTACGTGAACGGGTTCGCCGAGCCGCTGCTCAATTCGGGAAGCCCCGTCCGCACGAGTGAGCGCGCGAAGGCTGTCGCCGTCGAGGGCAAGCGCCGGCTGGATTCGATGCGGGCCGAGCTGGCGGCCTTCAGCGCCTTGGAACGCGCTCGCTTCGTGGAGCGCTCCGCCGCTGCCGACCGTCGCGCGGAGCGCGCACAGAAGCTCGCCGTGGTGGCGCTCGCCTGCTTGCTGGGCATGCTCGCCGCCCTCGCCGTACTGGTCGATCGCGCTTTCGTCCGTCCCGTGCGCCGGCTCGCACGAGGTGTAGAGCGCCTGCAGCGGGGGGACCTTAGCGAGCGCCTCGACCAGCGCGGCCCCGTCGAGATCGCCGCGCTCGGGACCGCCATCGACGAGCTGGCGGAGTCCCTGAGCGCGAGCCGCTTCGAACTCGAGGAGCGCAACGCCGAGTTGCGCCGCCTCGGCGAGCGGAACCTCATCCTGCTCGACGGCGTCTTCGCCCAGACGCCCGCCGGCCTCGCCTTCTTCGATCGCGACCTCCGCTACGTCCGCGTCAACGTGGCGCTGGCGGCCATGTCGGGGCGTCCCGTCGAGGCGCACCTCGGTCGCCAGGTCGAGGAGATCGTGCCGGCGCTCGCCCAGCACGCGCGTCGTGCGATGGAGGAGGTCCTGGTCACGGGCCACACCGTCGCGGATGTCGAGGTCCGCGGCGAGACCGCGGCAGAGCCCGGGGTGCAGCGCGACTGGTTGATCACGCACTATCCCGTGCGCCAAGACGGCGAGGTGGTCGGACTGGGTGTGGTGGTCGTCGACATCACCGCCCGCAAGCGGGCCGAGGAAGAACGCGAGCAGGCGCACGACGCCGAGCGCCGAGCCCGCCGAGCCGCCGAGATCGCCCGGGCTCGAGCTGCCTTCCTGGCCGACGCGGGCGCCGTGCTCGATGCCACGCTCGATCTGGACGAGACGCTCGACAGCCTCGCGAGCCTGTGCGTGCCCCGGGTGGCCGACTGGTGCTCCATCGAGATGGTCGAGCCCGGTGGACGGCTGCGCAACGCAGCCGTTGCACATCCGGACCCGTCTCGCGTCGAGGAGGCACGCGAGCTCCAGCGCCGGTACCCGCCTGATCCCGACGCTCCGACCGGTTCGGCGGCGGTGATTCGCACCGGCCGCGCAGAGCTCTACCCGGAGGTCGGGGAGGAGCTCGAGAAGGCGGGTGCGGTCGATGCCGATCATCTCGAGCTGATCCGCGGGCTGGGAATGAGATCGGCGATGATCGTCCCGCTGACCGCCCGCGGGGAGACCTTCGGAGCGATCACTTTCGTGGCGGCCGAGAGCGGGCGGCGCTTCGACGCGGACGACTTCGGGCTCGCCCAGGATCTCGGGCTGCGCGCGGCGATGGCGCTCGACAACGCGCGCCTGTACCGCGAGCGCTCGCACGTGGCTCGGACGCTGCAGGCCAGCTTGCTCCCCGAAGTGCTTCCCGAGATCCCCGGAGTACGGATCGCGGCGCGCTACGAGCCGCTGGGCGCAGGCACCGAGGTGGGCGGCGACTTCTACGACGTCTTTCCGATTGGTGATCGGCGCTGGGCGGTAGTCATCGGCGACGTATGCGGCAAGGGGGCCGAGGCGGCCGCCCTGACCGCTCTGGCGCGCTACACGCTTCGGGCGGTGGCGCCTGTCGCACCCGCAGAAGCGCTCCTGCGACTCAACGCGGCGATCCTGCGGCAACGCAACGACATGCGCTTCATCACGATCATCTACGCCGAGCTCGACCTCGGCGGCGCGCGCCCCTGCATCACGCTGGCGTGCGGGGGGCACCCTCCGCCGTTGCTCGTGCACGCGAGCGGTGAGAGCGAGGTCGTCGCCTGCCAGGGAACGCTGATCGGTGTCACCCCTGACCCTGAGCTCTCGCAGGTCTCGGTGGAGCTCGCTCCCGGGGACACGCTCGCCTTCTACACCGACGGGGTCAGCGAGGCCAGCCACGCCGAGCCGCTCGACGGCCACGCGCTGCTGGCCAGGCTCAACGGCGCGCGCTCTGCCGACGCCGTCGCCGATGAGCTCCAGCGGCTGGCCCGCAGCACGGAGGCGCCCGCCCGGGACGACGTTGCCATCCTCGCGCTTCAAGTCAATTGACGGGTCGCGGGCGCTACCTCGCCCATGAGGTCGGGCGGCTGGCCGGGGTCGCGGGCGATCGCGTCGGTCAGTGGGCGCGCTGGGGACACATCCAGGCTTCCATCTCGGCCCGTGAGCCACACGTGTACGCGTTCGAGGACGTCGCGGAAGCCATCGCGGTTCACGAGCTGCTCGAGTGCGGGCTCACGTTGAAGGCCATCCGGCGGGCGGTCGACCGGCTGGGCGGGCCGTCCGGATGGCCGCTCTCGCTGAGCGGGCTGCACGTCGTCCACGGCCGCCTGGCGGTGGAGCGCGGCGACGAGCTGGTCGACCTCATCGGAGGTGCCCAGGAGATCCTCCCCTTCAACGGACGACTCGATCCGGTCGCGGCGTTGCGCCGGGGCGGCTGGCCCTCCCGCGCCCTCGGGCTGCGGATGGTCGAAGTCGATCCGGAGCGTGTAGGCGGTCGGCCTGTTCTCCGCGGACGGCGCATCGCGATTGCGGATGCGGTGACGCTTGCCGACCCGGCCGAGCACGGACTCGACCCGGCGAGCGTCGAGGAGGCGCGCGCGTGGCTGCAGCACGCCTGATCGTGCTCGACGACGGCTTGCCGCCGTCACTGGCGGCCGAGCTGCGCGCGCGGGGACGCGCAGCCACCACCGTGGCGGAGTTGGGGCTCCTGTCGGCGTCGGACGTCGACGTGCTCGCGGCGGTGGCGCAGCGGGGAGGAGTCCTGGTCATGCTGCACGACCCGCGAGAGCGGATGACGCCGGCGCCCGTGGCCGTCCTCGTTGCGCGCACCGACGCCGAGCGCCACGAGGCCGTTCACCATCACGCGAAGGCGATCGCGGCGCAGCGCCGTAGCTGTCGCTCGTACGTGTGAGCTACGGTCATCGGGTGTCCGGATCGGCCATCTCGCTCCGCGGAGTCGTCAAGCGATACGGCGAGCTCACAGCGGTGGACCGCTTGGACCTCGAGGTGCCCGAAGGCACTTGCGTCGGCCTTCTGGGACCCAACGGTGCGGGCAAGTCGACCACGATGCGGATGCTCACCGCGCAGGCGATCGCCGATGAGGGGGAGATCACGGTCCTCGGCCACGTGCTGCCAGGGGACTCCAAGGCCGCGCGCGCCGAGTGCGGCGTCGTTCCACAGCTCGACAACCTCGACACCACGCTGACCGTCGAGCAGAATCTGCGGGTGTTCACCCACCTCTACCGGATCCCGCGTGCGGGCCGACGCGATGCGATCGAGCAGGCGCTCGAGCTGGCCAACCTCGCCGACCGCCGTGACACGCGCGCGGACAAGCTCTCTGGCGGGATGCGCCGGCGGCTCCTGATCGCGCGGGCTCTGGTGCACAAGCCGCGCCTCGTGCTCCTCGACGAGCCGACGGTCGGCCTCGATCCGCAGGTCCGCCAGGAGCTCTGGGCGCTGATCGACGCGCTGCGAGCGGACGGGGTCTCCATCCTGATGTCGACGCACTACATCGAGGAGGCCGAGCGCCTCGCCGACACGGTGACCATCATGGCTGAGGGGCACGCCGTCGCGTCCGGCCCGCCGCATGAGCTCGTGGCCGAGCACGCGGGGCGCGAGGTCGTCGAGGTCTACGGCCCGCCCCCCCGGCTGGCGGAAGTCGAGCGCGAGGCACTCCAGAGCGGCTTCCGCACCCGCCGGACGGGGACCAGCGTGGCGGTGCTCGGCACGGAATCGGCCAACGGCGAGGCCCCCGAGGGCCATCGGCGGGCGGCCAACCTCGAAGACGTCTTCGTGCTGCTGACCGGGGAAGAAGTCAAGTGAGCGCCAGGGCCCAGGGCGCCCGCCGCATCGGCCGCCTCGAGCGTCCGGCGCTCGCCGGCGTCCTCACGCGGGAGATCATCAACTTCTCGTCCTTCTGGCGCGCGACGACGTTCTCCTCGACCGTCGAGCCGACGATCTACCTTCTAGCCTTCGGCTTCGGGTTCGGCTCGCTGGTCACCAAGGTCGCGGGCTATGACTACGTCGAGTTCGTCGGGACGGGCACGGTGGCCACCGCCGTGTTGTTCTCCTCCGTGTTCCCGGCCATGTTCGGGACCTTCATCAAGTACCAGTTCCAGCGGACCTACGACGCGATCCTCGCCGCACCGGTGGACACGGAGGAGCTCGTCACCGCTGAGTCGCTGTGGATCGCGACCCGCGCCGGGACCTTCGGCTGCACACCGCTGCTGGTGGCGATGGTCTTCGGGCTCGACCCCCGGTGGAGCATGCTGCTCGTCCCGTTCATCGGCTTCCTCACGGGTTTCGGGTGGGCCTGCTTCGGCATCCTGATCGCCGCGGTACTGAAGTCGATCGACAACTTCAACTACGTGACGAGCACGGTGATCACGCCGCTCTTCCTCACGGCTGGAACCTTCTTCCCCATCGACGGACTGCCCCAGTGGGCACGGATCCTCGCCGAAGTCAATCCGCTGCACCATTGTGTGGAGCTCGTCCGCGAGGCGGCATTCGGCTTCGACACGCCGCTCGAGGACCTCGCGAGGGTCGGCGTCCTGCTCGTCTTCGGACTCGTCCTCTGGCGGCTGGCGATCTGGCGGATGACCAAGAAGCTCGTCGACTGACGCCGGACGCGCGAAGATGGCGTCGATCCTCACCGGCGATCTTCGGGTCGCCTACGACGACGTCGGAACGGGTCCGCCGGTGCTCTTCGTGCACGGCGGCCTCGGCAACCGCGCGATGTGGGCCCCACAGGTCCGGGCGCTCTCAGACACCTACCGCTGCATCGCGTACGACCTTCGCGGCCACGGCGGGACCCGGGGCGGAGAGGAAGTCGACGCCTTCACGCCCATCCTGCTGCGAGATGACCTGCTCGCGCTCGCCGACGGGCTGGCACTCGACCGCTTCTCGATCGTCGGGCTGTCGGTCGGGGGTCTCGTCGCCCAGGAGGTGGCCATCGTGGCCTCGCGCCGCCTCGACGCGGTGGTGATGGCCGACACCTGGGTGGTGACGGGCGCATCTGAACCCGAGCGCCAGGTCGGACGAGCCCTCACCCCGCTGGTGGAGGGCGCGCTGCGCGCGATCGGGACGGCGCCGCTCGCCTACCTCGCTGCCCGGGGGATGGGCAGCCGATCCGAGGAAGCTCGCGAGCTCGTACGGGCCGCGACCGCGGGAACCGGCCGCGAGGCGGCGATCAGGGTGTGGCGAGGGCTGGGCGCCCACGACACGCGTAACCGGCTGGGCGCCATCACCGCGCGGACGCTGGTGATCGTCGGCGAGCAGGATCGCAATCTGACCCAGGCGCGGCTGCTGGCCAGCCTGGTCAAGGACGCCGAGCTGCTCGTGCTGCCCGACGCCGGCCACATCACGAACCTGCACCAGCCTGAGTCCTTCACCGCCGCGCTCGAGCGGTTTCTCAGCCCGCCGTCTCCCACAAGCCGCTGAGACGCGGCCCGCCGGCGCTGCGGCGCAGCTCGCACCACGTCGCACCGCTCGTGCCGTCGGCATGGCCGACGATGATCCGCACAACCTCCCGGGCCTGGGGATGCTCGGGTGAGCCGTCAGGCGAGGCAACGGTCGCCACCGCGATCGCGAACCCCGCGGCGTCGTAGCGGCGCAGCAGCGCGGCGGCCACCCTCCCGGTTCCGTCGGCGTGGCTCAGGGCCCCCGCGACGTCTCCGAGTAGGACGAGTTGGAGGTCTCCCTTCGCGTGCACGAGCGCGAACGGCTCGAGGTCTCCCTGCTCGACGCGTCCCTCCGCCGTGGCCCTCGCCACGTCCAGGGTCTCGGCCAGCACCGCCCGCGCCGATGAGTTCAGATGCGTGTGCCCGGGGTCGTCCACGGCGCTACCGTAGACCCTTCGCATGCCGTCTCAGATCCTCGATATCGAGCAGTCGGTCCTTCTGCTGGAGATCGACCCGCCGTTCGACAAGCGCGCGATCCAGCTCGCGCGCCGCAGGATGGCCAAGCGCTGGCATCCGGACATCGCGCCGCCCGGCAAGCAGCTCGAGCACGAGCGCCATCTGAAGGCGATCAACACGGCAGCCGACCAGCTCGAATCGCTCGCCGAGGATTCTCGTGGGGGGCGGGTCACGGCCAACGCCGTGAAGGTCTCGGCCGCCGCCGCGCGCAAGCGCCGAGCCGAGGAAGGGGCGCGGGCCTACGCAGAGGAGCAGGAGCGCCGGGAGTCCGACGCCGACCGTGAGAAGCACGATCCCTTCGGCTCCCGCGTTCCCGATCACTCCGTCGTGCACCGATACGCGCGGTGCCTCTCCTACCCCGAGTGGGGCGTCGGCAGCGTGACCGGCATCTACTTCACCGGCGGGGGCGACGACATCCAGCAGTGGGCTCGGATCACCTTCCAGGTCGGCATCCGGACGGTGCCGGCCGGCTCGCTCCAGTTCGTCGACTTCTCCAAGCCTGATCCCGGCGCCGATCGCGTGCAGCGCTTCATGACCGCGGCCCAGCACGCCCTCGCGGAGGAGAACTACGAGCTGGCGGCCCGGCGCCTGATCTACGCACGAGACGCGGATCCGGCGAACACCGCTGTCCTGCGTCTCATGACCATCGCGTTCTGGCAGGGCGGGAACCTCGCTGCCGCCGGCCGGGCGGTTCGGGACTGGGCGCGCCACGAGCGTGAGCGCCCGGCCCCGTACCGGTACGCCGCCCGGATCTACGAGGACATGGGCTCGCTGTCGCTGGCCGAGCAGGCCACCGAGCGCGAGGTCGCCCTGACGCCGCGTGACGCGCCGGCGTGGGAGCGTCTCGGGCGGCTCCGCCTGCGTCGTTTCGACCGGCCGGGGGCCCGCGAGGCGCTCGAGCGGGCCTGGGCGCTCGGGCCGAGCGAGCAGGGCCTGCTCGACCTTGCGCTGGTCGCCAATCTGATGGGAGACGTCGGCGGGGAGGTCTCCGCCTGCGAAGCCGCCACCGAGCTTGATCCCCGCTCGAGAGCGGCGTGGTCGCGGTACGCTCACGCGTTGGCCCGAACCGATCGCTCGCGCGACTGCCTCGCCGCCTGTGAGCAGGCGCTCGCGCTCGGCGACGACCCCGAGGTCCGCGATCTCCGCGAGCAGGTCCTCGCCGCGGAGCCCAAAGAGCTCGCAGCGTAGGCAACCAGACGACGGGCGGATACCTGCCGCCCTGTGCAGGTCGACGTCCACGCGGCACCATGTTCTCAGCCGAAACCGACTCGGCGCGCCGTTTCTTCGAGCTCGTAGAACGCGAGCCGGGACACCGAGATGACGATGTGCTCCTGCGCCGTTCGCACCTCGTGCCAGCTCGCGTCGCTTGCGAGCGCGGCTTTGAGACCGTCAAGGTGCTCGAGCGTCATCCGTCGGGTGAGGGTCAGACCACCGACGAAGCCGAGGGTGACACGCTTGAGAGCGAGATCTCCGGTGAGGGTCGACATCGCCCGCCTCAGCCCCGATCGCTGATGACGCGGTCGATCAGCCCGTATGCCGCGGCCTCAGCGGCCGTGAAGTAGCGGTCGCGGTCCATGTCGTCGTGGACCTGCTCTTGGCTTTGACCGGTGTGGTGCGCATACAGCTCGTCGATCCGGTGGCGGATCTGGAGGATCTCCCGGGCGTGGATCTCGATATCGGCGGACTGGCCCTGATACCCGCCCGACGGCTGGTGGATGAGGATCTTCGCGTCGGGCAGCGCGAGTCGCTTTCCGGCCGCCCCGCCCATCAGCAGCAGCGAGCCCATCGACATGGCGGTGCCGAAGCAGATGGTCTGCACGTCGGGTTTGACGAACTGCATCGTGTCGTAGATGGCCAGCCCGGCGTACACGGACCCTCCCGGTGAGTTGATGTAGAGCGACACGTCCTTCTCCGGGTCCTCGGACTCGAGGTGCAGCAGCTGGGCCACCACGAGGTTGGCGATGTCGTCGTCGACGGGTTGGCCCAGGAAGATCACGCGCTCGTTGAGCAGCCGGGAGTAGATGTCGAACGAGCGCTCGCCGCGCGAAGTCTGCTCGACGACCATGGGTACCAGGGGCATGCAAGCTCCTTTCGACTAGATGTGCAACCGATGCGTTGCTCTTGGAGATGTACCATAGTCGCAACCAGGTCGTTGCACGAATGAGGAGCTCGCATGTCCGACCGCGCTGTCACCCGCACCATCGTCGTCCCCGCCCCTCAGGGGGAGACGTGGGATGCGCTGGTCGACCCGGACCGGCTCGAGGACTGGTTCGCCGACACCGTCGAAGCCGACGAGCTCGCACCTGACGCCGAGGTGTCGTTCCGCTGGGACGACGGCGAGCGCCGCGAAGCCGTGATCGAGGAGGTCGACGCGCCCAACCGCCTCACCTTTCGCTGGAGGGACGTCGAGGGCGAGGAGAGCCACGTGGCGTTCCGCCTCGACGAGCACGAGGCCGGGACTCGAGTGACCGTCGTCGAGTCGGGGTTGACCGCCC
>JACCYI010000009.1 GCA_013696535.1 Solirubrobacterales bacterium | reverse complement strand
GCCCATGCGACCCGAGGAGCGGTTCCCGATGAAGCGGACGGCGTCGATCGGCTCGCGCGTCCCCCCGGCGCTCACCAGGATCCGCAGGCCGTCGAGGTCCCCCCCGACAGGCCGCGCCATCCGGCGTTCGCATGCCGCCAACAACTCCGACGGCTCGGGGAGCCGCCCGATTCCCCATTCTCCGGGTGATCCGAGAGCACCTGTAGTGGGGTCTAGCACCTCGACCCCACGAGTGCGAAGCGTGACGAGGTTGGCTTGGGTGGCCGGATGGTCGTACATCGCGTGGTTCATCGCCGGGGCGACGATGAGCGGGTTCCGAGCGGCGAGCGCGGCGGCGGTCAGCAGGTTGTCGGCGAGTCCCTGGGCGAGTTTGGCGAGGGTGTTGGCCGATGCGGGAGCGATCATGAAGACGTCGGCCCTTGAGACGATCTCGAGGTGTGAGAGGGGTTCGTGATCGGGCGCGGGCTGGTCGGGAAATGCGCCATGGGCCGGGTCGCGCTCCCATTCCGAGCTGAGCACCGGCGCGCCGGTGATGGCGGCGAAGGTGGCCGGTCCGACGAAGCGCGCCGCCGCGTCGGTCTGCAGCACCCGCACACTGTGCCCGGCCTTGACCGCCAGGCGCACGAACTCGACCGCCTTGTAGCCGGCGATGCCTCCGCTGACGCCGAGCAGGATGCGACCCATGATCGCCTCCTACCCGCCTATCGACCTCCGGCTAGCTCTGGCCGCGGTAGCGGTACTTGATCTTGCCGGCCGCGGTCTCTTCGAGCGCGATGGTCAGGTAGTTCTTGGATCCCGTATCGATCATCGGAGGCGGAAACTCCTCGAACGTCCCCTCGCCGAGGTTGTGGTAGTACGAGTTGATTTGGCGGGCGCGCTTGGCGGCCACGATCACGCTCGCGTACGGCGAGTCGACGTTTTCGAGCAGGCGGTCGACACGGGGGGAGATCAAGGCCGGTTCAATCCTTCGGTTCGGAGACGAGCGGCGAAGAGGACAGTGTAGCCGCGCGAACGATCTGCTCGAGCTCGGCGAGCGCGGCCTCGAGGCGGTCGTTGACCACCACACGGCCGAATTCGCCTTGCGCCGCGAGCTCCTCACGTGCGGTCACGAGACGCGCCGTGATCTGCTCCGGATCATCCGTGCCGCGACCGACGAGCCGCGCCCTCAGGGCGTCTTCTGAAGGCGGCGCGATGAAGATGCGCAGCGCCTCGGGCATCGCATGCGCCACTTGGCGGGCGCCCTGGACCTCGATCTCGAGGACGACAGGAACGCCTTGCGCCGTCCGCCGCTCAAGCTCTGCGCGCAGGGTGCCGTACCGCCGGCCCGAGTAGCTCGCGTGCTCCACGAAGGCGCCTTCGGACACCCACCGGTCGAACCCGGCGTCCGTGACGAAGTGGTACGCCACCCCGTCTTCCTCCCCGGGCCGTGCCGGTCGGGTGGTGGCCGAGACGGACAACTCGAGCTCGGGCATCCGCTCGAGGAGGGCGCGGATCAGCGTCCCCTTCCCCACTCCCGAAGGACCCGTGATCACGAAGACGCGAGCCGGATTGGGGGAGCCAGGCGCCGGGATGGCGGTTCGCCCGCTAGCGGCGGAGCATAGAGACGAGCTCCGTGCGCTGGCGCTGCGACAGGCCGCCGATGGTCTTGCTCGGCGAGATGCGGCATGACACGAGCACCTTGTTGACCTTCACCCGCCCGTACTTGGGAACCGCCAGGAGCATGTCGAAGACCTTGGCCGTCTCGACGAAGCTCGGCGGCTCGAGAAGCAGGTCGTACACGGTGACCCGGCCCGCCTTGAGGTCGCGCTTGAGCTGCGCGCGACGGGTCCTGATCTCGTTCGCGCGTTCCAGCGCGTCCATCCGCTGCACGAGTGATCGCTCGGGCGCCGAGACGGCGGGTTTGGTTCGCGATTCGCTGGCGGGCAGCATGGGCGGCGAGTCTACATAGCCTCGCGGGGCGTTCAACCGGATCAGCCCAATTCACCTTCACCTCAGGTCGAGGTACACCCGCGTGGAGCCTGCTTGACGCTTTTGAGCAGCTTTTGCAGGTTCTTTCATGTGATACGGGAGGATGTACCGGTAAACCGGCCCGGCGCTCTGCTGGAATTCCTGCGATCGGAGTTCTGAGTTCGGACTCACACACCGCTTTTCAGGAGTGTTCAAGAGCTGACGGGTTCGCGACCGCGGCGATGGATCTCCTGGAGGGAGTGGACGGGCGGACGGCCGATGCGCGCCGCGGTGATCGCTCGCGCCGCGGCCATGCCACCCGAAATCGTGGTGATGCACGGGATGCCGCGGGCGATCGCCGCACCGCGGATCTCGTACCCGTCAGAGCGCGCGTCGGTTCCCGTCGGCGTGTTGATCACAAGGTCGACGTCACCGCGCTCGATCCAGTCGACGACGTGGGGCGAACCCTCCCCGAGCTTGTTGAGGCGTTGAACCGGGATGCCCATGCGGGCGATCGCCTGTGCGGTCCCGCGCGTGGCCACGATGCCGAGCCCGAGATCGTGCAGTTGCGCGGCGATCCCCACCGCGGCGAGCTTGTCGGTGTCGGTCACGGTCAGGAACACCGTCCCGCCTTGCGGCAGGTGTGCGCCCGCCGCGGCCTGGGCTTTGGCGAAGGCGGTGGGGAAGTCGTCGGCGATGCCCATCACCTCGCCTGTGGAGCGCATCTCCGGCCCGAGCAGCACGTCGGATCCCGTGAAGCGATCGAAGGGCAGCACGGCCTCTTTGACCGATACGTGACTCGATCCGTCGAGCTCGACCGGAAGGTCCATCTCGGCCAGCTTCTCACCGAGCATCACGCGGCACGCGACCTTGGCCAGCGGCACCCCGGTGGCCTTCGAGACGAAGGGCACCGTCCGGGACGCTCGAGGATTGGCTTCTATGACAGAGACCTGCTCGTCGGCCGAGACCGCGTACTGGACGTTCAGGAGCCCTACCACCCCTAGCGCGAGGGCGATGTCGCGCGTGTGGCGACGGATCTCATCGAGGATGTCGCCCTGCAGGGAGTGCGGCGGCAGCACGCACGCCGAGTCGCCCGAGTGGATGCCCGCCTCCTCGACGTGCTGCATGATCCCGCCGATCCAGACCTCCGTGCCGTCGCAGATCGCATCCACGTCGACTTCGGTGGCGTTCTCCATGAAGCGGTCCAGGAACACCTCTCGCCCGCCGCCGCCGACCCGGCGCAGGTAGTCCGCAAGCCCGTCGAGCGAGTAGACGATCTCCATCGAACGGCCTCCGAGCACGTAGCTCGGCCGAACGAGCAAGGGGAATCCGACTTCGGCCGCGCACGCCAGCGCCTCATCGTGCGAGTGCGCCGTCGCGTACGCGGGAGCGGTGCAGCCGATCCGGCCGAGCAGCGCGCTGAAGCGGCCACGGTCTTCCGCGAGATCGATCGCGTCGACGCCCGTGCCGAGCAGCGGCACGCCGGCCGCCTCGAGCCCGGCGGCGAGTCGCAGCGGCGTCTGGCCGCCGAACTGGACGATCACCCCCTCGGGGCGCTCC
>JACCYI010000001.1 GCA_013696535.1 Solirubrobacterales bacterium | reverse complement strand
GCTCGTGGACGCCATCCTCGTCGCCCAGGGGGGCGAGCCGGCTCCGCCTGCCCCGGAGATCGACGCGACGGACGTCTCGAGCGCGCCCGAGTCAGACGACTCGGCGGCCGCGCCCGAGGCCGATGATGCAGAGCGCCCCGCGCGTCGCCGGTCGCGCGGCGGCCGCTCGCGCTCACGGCGTGCCACCGAGGAGACCGAGGAGGCCACCGCAGCCGGCGACGAAGCCGAAGCCGTGGAGGAACAGGACCGCCCGCGACGCCGGTCGAGAGGGACCCGCGCGCCGCGCGCCGTGCGTTTGGAGGCCACCCAAGAGGGCGGGGACGGCGGGGACGAGTCCCCGGCGCGCGGGGAGGCCGCCGAATCGTCCACCGACGACAAGGTGGTCGAGGGCGTCATCGAGCTCGTGGGCAACGGATCCGCCTTCATCCGCCTGCCCGCCGACTCCGGCGGCGACGACGTCTACGTCTCGGCCGCGCAGGTCAAGCGAACCGAGCTCGTGGCGGGGGACCGCGTCGCGGGCCCGGTCCGCCCGCCCCGGCGTTCCGAGCGCCATCCGTCCCTCATCCGGGTGGACTCGATCAACGGCCGGCCGGCCGACGAGGTCTCCGAGGGGACGCGCTTCGAGGACCTGCCCGCCGCCTATCCGACTGAGCGCTTCGAGCTCAACAGCGAGGACCCCACCGTCAAGGCGGTGGAGTGGCTGACGCCGTTCGGCAAGGGCTCGCGAGTGACCGTGGTCGGGCCGCCGCTTTCGGGCAAGACGGAGGCACTGGTGCGCCTCGCGGACGCGCTGCGCGCCATCGAGGGTCTCGAGCTCTCGCTCGTGCTGGCCGGGACCCGGCCCGAGGAGGTGGCCGTGTGGGCCGAGCACGGGCTCACGCCGGTAGGTGCCGCGGGCCTCGGCGCCTCTCCTGAAGCACAGTCACAGGTGATCGAGCAGGCGGTCGAGCAGGCCAAGCGCCAGGCCGCTCGCGGCGCGCACGCGGTGCTCATCGTCGACTCCGTCGAGCAGCTGCCCCTTCCGGCCTCCCGGCGCGCGCTCGGCGCCGCTC
Source organism: Solirubrobacterales bacterium (assembly GCA_013696535.1). The sequence goes on along the minus strand of JACCYI010000001.1, from coordinate 2,141 downwards.
GAGCGCTCGTGGACGGCGGCTCGCTGACGATCGTCGCCTCCGCTCCCGTCCCTGTCGGCGGTGAGACGACGATCATCGCGCTTGACCAGACCCTCACCGCTCTGCGGCGCTTCCCGGCCGTCGATCTCGCCGCGAGCGCGACGCTGCGGGCTGACCTGCTCGTGGGCGAGGCGGGCGCCGAGGCGATCGCCAAGGCCCGCGCGGAGGTCATGCTCTAGCCGCGCTCAGCGCGGGAGGTAGGCAACCCGGTCCCAGCTGGGCTCGGGCGAGAGTTCGATGGGCTCCAGATCGCGCTCGGGCTGGACGTAGCCGAAGGTGTTGGTGATCTCGTCGAACGCGATGTCGAGCTCGCCCTCCTTCACGCGCTGATCGAGCCACGCGGAGCGGAAGACCAGGCGGCGCAGCCAGTGCACGAGCGAGCGGTCGGCCGGGCCGACGATCTCGGGCCAGCAGTCGTTGACGTGTTCCCCGAGACCCGAGGCGGGATCCTGCACCTCGCCGTTGACGGCGAGGTTCACGAGGTCCTCGAGCTCCGTGCCGTCCAGCCGGGAGGCGACGAAGCCCACCTTCAGGGCGGCTTGCTCAACCCGTTCGGCGAAGTCCAGTTCGTTGAAGGTGAAGCGCAGCTCGCCGTACTCGAGCACGTAATCCGAGCCCGATGAGTAGTTTTCGCGTCTGGCCGAGTCCATAGGATCCCCGGCCTGACCGGGCGTCGGCATCTTAGGCGCAAATCCTCCCGCGCCTCTCCTCCTGAAACGAAACTGTCACGCGGAGGGAAGCCCGTTGCGGAGATCGAAGGCGCGGATCGCGTCCACTCCGCCGTCCGGGGCATCGAAGAAACGCCGGTTCGAGCAGCGTGAGCCCTCCGCGGCCGTGCCCGCGTACGCCCGTTCGATCTCGAAGGCGCAACGCCGGAGGGGAATGCCCGTGAGCTTCACCGCCCCGAAGCCCGCCCGCGTGCGCTCAGCCGACTCGAACAGCTCCACGTCGATCTCCGAGGCGAAGACCTTCTGCATGCAGCCCATGTAGCGCCGACCCGAGAGCGGGTCCTCGAACTCGTAGAGGAAGACGCAAGCGGCGGCGACACAGCTCGACGGCTGGATGACCCGGTCGCAGAACGTCGAGCACCGTCGGCATTCGTTGCTCTCCATGTGTCGCGCCGTGCGCGCCATGAACCGGATGATACGGGCCAGACGCCGGGTGGGGCGAAGTCTCCTGGTGAAGACCTAGAAGCACCATGCCCGAACCCTCTGCCGCCATTCTCGTCGTGGAAGACGACTGTGCCGTCCGCACCTTCCTGGCCGACAACCTGACCGCCGACGGCTATGAGCTGCATCTCGCAGAAACCGTCCGGGACGCGGTGCGCGTCCTCGAGTACAAGCAGCCCGACCTGGCGATCCTGGACCTCGGGCTGCCCGACGGGTCCGGGCTTGATCTACTGCAACGCGTTCGCGAAGCGGATCCCGCAGGATCGCGCATGGATCCTGGGCTGGCGGTGCTGGTGCTGACCGGCCGGGCAAGCGAGCTCGATCGCATCCGCGGCTTCGAGCGGGGCGCCGATGACTTTCTCGCCAAACCGTTCTCCTACGGGGAGCTGCGGGGTCGGGTCAATGCACTTCTGCGCCGCTGTCGCGCCCGGTCAGCGGCCGGCCGTATGCGGGTGGGCGACCTCGAGGTCGATCCGGTCTCCCGTGAGGTGCGACTCCGGGGGCAGGGCGTCAAGCTGGCACAGAAGGAGTTCACGTTGCTGTGCGCCCTCGCTGCCGAACCGACGCGGGTGTGGACGAAGGAGGAGCTGCTTCGGGACGTGTGGGGCTACCGCTCGATGGGCGCGACCCGGACGCTCGACTCGCACGCCTGTCGCCTCCGTCACAAGCTCTCGGTCGACGGCAACCGCTACGTCGTCAACGTCTGGGGCGTCGGCTACCGGCTCATCGATGGGGTCTTGAGATGAGCGCCCTTGCCGTGTCCTTGGTCGGGTGGGGATGCGCCCTGAGCGCCCTCGTCGCCCTTGCACTCCTGCGGTGGCGGCTGAACACGAGCATGGCCCTCGTCGCGGAGGCCAGCCACGAGCTGCGCGGTCCGCTGTCGGCCGTGCGACTGGGGCTCGCGACCCTGATCCGGGACGCTGGGCCTGAACC
>JACCYI010000345.1 GCA_013696535.1 Solirubrobacterales bacterium | reverse complement strand
GTCCGGCGGTACGCCGGACGTCGGCTACTTCGCGGAGGGGACCGGCGCGGTGACCAGAGTCGCGCTGTAGGCCAGTCGCGCGGTCCGGAACAGGCAGCGGTACCTCGTGATCTTGCCGGCCTCGGTCTGTGGCAGCTGGGTCTGCTGATCCTTGCACGCACCACCGCGGCGGCTCGAGGCGCGCCAGGAGTGGTCGTTGCCGAAGCCCGTGGCGAGTGCCGGCGCCCACGTCGGCACCGTGAGGGCGACGATCCACCCCTTCTTGACCTCGATGCTCTGCTCGAGGGCGAATTGGACAGTGCTGCCGAAGTAGGGCTCGAGCTTCTGGACCGGGCTGCCGGCGAGGGTGCGGGCGTAGAGCTTGTGGCCCGGTCGGATGATCGTGATACCGGCTGAGGCGGTGCCGCCGAACTGCCGCTCGAAGTAGGCGCTCTGCCGCGGGCCGGTCCTGCCGAGGGTGATCGACCACGCGACGAGGCGTCCGTCCTCCGGGACCGTGTGGATACCCCGCTCCGCCGCTGCCTTGGCTTGATAGCCCGTGGTCCGCGAGAGCGCGAAGCATGGCGTGGCGGGGCAGCTCGGTACGAGGGGCTGCGCCGACTGGCCGATCTCGAGGATCCGCGCGGCGGCCGGGGACGGTGCCCCGCCCAGGACGGCGACGAACAGGCAGAGCACGAGGAACGCGGGCTTGAGCATCCCGGCATTCAACACGACAGACGGGCGGAGGTTGCTGTTCCCTCCTCTTGCCCACTCGCCAGGACCGAGACCGCTCGGCTCACGGGGCGCAAGACGCTAGCGCCCGACGTAGGTCGCCCTACCGGGCCCTTCAGCGAGGAACGAGGCGACTGCGTTGCGCAGGTCCTCAGTGGCGAAGAGGTCGCCGGCCCGTTGGACGACGGCGGCGTCAGCCGCGTCCACGCCACCGTCGAGCGCGGCTCGCACGACGCCCTTGGTCGCGGCGTGGGCGCGGGTCGGACCCGCAGCCAGCCGGGTTGCAAACGCCTGAGCCGCCTCGATGAAGCCGTCGTCGGGCAGGACGCGGTTGACGACATTCCAGCCGTGCAGCGTCGCGGCGTCATAGAGCTCACCTGTCATCACGAGCTCGCGTGCACGAGCCGGCCCGGCGCGCTCGACCAGCCTCTGGGTCCCGCCCATCGCCGGCGTCAGCCCGACGACGATCTCGACCAGCCCGAACCGCGCGGATTGCGCAGCGAGGATCAGATCGCAACCCAGGGAGATCTCGAACGCCGCGGTCAGACAGAGACCATGGGCGGCGAACACCGTCGGGCATGGCAGCGCCTCGAGCCGTCGGGGGAGGGCGATCAGGCGCTTCCAGAGCGCTGTCGCCTCATGGGCCGACTTGATCGCGTCAAACACCTTGACGTCCACGCCCCCCGAGACCACTCGCCCTTCGGCGGAGATCAGCACAGCGCGCGGGAGATCCGATTCGAGCCCTGAAAGGGCGTGTTCGAGGCCGGCGAACATCGCCTCGTCGAAGAGGTTGAGTGGCGGTGCGGCCAAGACCACGTGCGCGAGCCCGTCCTCGCGCCGGACGGTGACCGGGCCGCTCATCGGGTGAGCTCCGCGGCGGCGGCGGCGATCACCTCGGGTTCGCCGGGGCCCGGGCGCCACGGCAACCGGAGCGGATCGTCCTCATAACGCGGAATCACATGAAGGTGGAAGTGGAAGACGGTCTGCCATGCCGCAGTGCCCGTCGAGTTGAGGAGGTTGACGCCGTCGGCGCTGAGCCGGTCTGCGACGAGAACCGCCATGGCCTGTCCCGTGCGAGCCACCGCGGCCAGATCGTCCGCGCTGATCTCGCGCACATCCCGCGAGTGCTCGCGCGGGACCACGAGAAGATGGCCGCGCGTCGCCGGGTTGATGTCCATGAAGGCGAGGGTGCGTTCGTCCTCATGCACCCGGGTGGCCGGCACTTCACCCGCGACGATCTTGCAGAACAGGCAGTCGGTATCGGCCATGGGCAATCGGAACAGTATCTTCTGGGCGGGCATGCCGCCTGATCCCGACCGTCTGCGGGCCATCGTCGAGCACTTGGCCACCTTGGATCGACCCTCGGCATCCAAAGGCGAGCGGGTGGCTGCCGAATGGATCGCCGAGCGGTTGCGTGGCGAGGGCCTCGAGGCCCGGGTGGAGGTCGAGCGGGCGCACGGGACGTACTGGATCCCGCTCGGGCTCCTCAGCGCCGCAGGGGCCTTGGCGGGCCTCGCGCCGATGGGCGGTCCGAACCGTGGTCGTCGTGCCCTCGCAGCCGCGTTGGGCGCGGCCGCGGCCGCCGGGATCGTCGATGACGTATCGGCCGGTCCACATCTGTTTCGCAGTCTTCTGCCTCGACGCAACACCTACAACGTCGTCGCCGACGCCGGGGATCCGGGCGCCGATCAGACGCTCGTCTTCGTCTCCCATCACGACGCCGCTCACGGCGGGTTGATCTTCAACGAGCAGTTCGTCACCCGGATCGCCGATCGCTTCCCGGCGTGGTTCGAGCGCCGGCAGACCTCCCCGCCGGTCATGCGGTTGGTCGCAGGCGGCCCCATCCTCGTGGCCCTCGGAGCCCTTCTCGACTCAAAGCAACTCCGGAGACTCGGCACGGCGATCTCCCTCGGCTCCGTGCTGGCCTTTGCCGACATCGCCGCGCGCGCCGTCGTGCCGGGCGCCAACGACAATCTTTCCGCGGTCGCCGTGGTGCTAGAGCTCGCGCGCCTGCTTCGCGAGACACCGGTGACGGGCGTTCGCGTGGTGCTCGTCTCCACGGGTTCAGAGGAATCCTTCATGGAGGGGATGCGCGGGTTCGTGCGCCGTCACAGCGCCGACCTGCCGCCCGAGCGCACGCGGGTGGTCTGCGTGGAGTCGGTCGGTTCTCCCCACCTGATCGTGATCGAGGGTGAGGGCATGATCCGGATACAGGACTACCCGCTCGAGATGCGCGAGCTGCTCGCCGCGGGTGCCCGCCGTGCGGGGCTGCCGCTTGGCCGCGGGCTGCGCCTCGGACTGGCCACCGATGGCCTCATCGCGCTCCAGGCGGGTTATCCGACCGCCACGCTTGCCTCGGTGACCAAGTACCGGTTCCCCGCGAACTACCACTCCCAGCGCGACGTCCCGGCCAACGTCGACTTCGAGACGGTTCGACGGGCGACCGCCGTCTGCGAGGCGGTCGTCCGCGACGTGGCCGGTGAGCGGATTGGGCCCGGGGGTCCTGGCTGAGATCGCTAGCTGGCGCTGCTCCCTCGCTGTCACCGGCTAGCGGTCTTGGCGGAAGGATGCCCCGGGTCTAGCCGAATCGCTCCTGACTCAGCAGCTCGCGGGCTCTGGCGATCGCGTCCCCGCGCGTTCGCACGTCTCCTGCGAAGCGATCCTCCTCGAGCTGGGCCAGCAGCTCGCCCAGTCGAGGGCCGGGCGCCATGCCGAGCTCGGCGGCCAGTTCGTCGCCGCGGACGAGCGGGGTCCGCGGCCCCGCCGCTCGCTCGGCGAAGGCGAAGCCGAGCATCTCGTCGGCGGTCTCGGTGTGCGCAGCGATCGCCGCCGCCGAATTGCGCCCTCGGGTGGCCAGCCGGTCCGCCACCGTGAAGGCCGTGATATCAGCCGTGAAGGGCGCGGTGGCGGTGAGATACCGATGCACCGTCCGCGCTCCGAGCGGGCGCTCCCGAACCAGGAACCCAAGGTGGAGGTGGTGCAGCGTGAGTGCCGCGACGTAGTCGTTCAGCCGCTCCGCAGCCCGGAGCCGGCGTAGCAGCGCCCGAGCGATCACGGCGCCCACCTCGTGATGCCCCGGAAATCCGGCGCCGCGGCCGTCGGCGCGCTCCCGGCGCGTCTGGGGCTTGGCGACATCGTGCAGCAGAGCGGCGAAGCGCATGGCTTCCCCACGGGTCAGTCCATCGGCCAGCGGCTCGGCGAGCAGCGCGGCAAGGGGCGGGCCGTGCAGCGGGAGCCCGGCCCGCACAGGATCGCGCGCGAGCAGCACTGTGGCGTCCAGGACCTCCAGGGTGTGGTCGTAGACGTCTCGGTGGTGATAGACGCTCTGCTCGACGCCGCGCAGGGCGTCAAGCTCAGGCAACACGACCGCCGTGATCCCGAATCGGCCCATGCGCTCGAGCCCTGCTCGTGGATCGGGAGCCACGACGATGCGCTTGAGCTCGGAGAAGACGCGCTCGGCGGCCACCCGCTCGAGTCCCGCCGCTTGCTTCGCTGCCTCCAGGGCGGTCGAAGGCTCGATCTCGAGGTCCAGCTCTGACGCCAGACGGACCGCCCGAAGGCTGCGCAGCGGATCGGCGGCGAAGGATCGCGGGCCGACCGCCCGCAACCGCCGGGCCTCGAGATCCGCGGCTCCGCCGTGGGGGTCCACGAGACCCCCTCCGCCCAGGGGCTCCGCCATCGCGTTGATGGTGAAGTCGCGCGCCGCCAGATCCTCGGCGAGGTTCCCGTTCAGCAACGGCACGAGGTCGAGCTGCCAGGCATGGTCGCGGCCCACCACCCTCCAGGCTCCGAACGTCTCAGAGAGCGGGAAGGCCGCTCCGCCCGCCGCGCGGCGCACCGCCCGGGCGGCCACCTCGGGATCGCCGTCGAGCACGATGTCGAGGTCATCGGTCGGGCGGTCGAGCAACCGGTCGCGGACCGCGCCACCGACGAGCCAGGCCGGCACTCCGGCCAGCGCGTCGCGTACGGCGTCCAGAGGCGGGCTCATATCGCGCCGCCGGGGTAGGCGCGGGGAACCCGAGCGCTGATGGCGCAGCTCACCTCATAGTTGATGGTGCCGAGACGGCGCGCCCAATCCTCCGCGAGAATGGTCTCACCGCCGTCGCGCCCGAGCAGAATGGCCTGCGCGCCGCGAAGACCGTGGGGCTCGCTCGGCGCCGGACCGAGATCCACGGTCACGTTGTCCATCGACACGGTACCGACCATCGGGTAGCGCCGCCCGCGAATGAGGACCTCGGCGTTGTCGGAGAGGCCGCGCCGCACTCCGTCGGCGTAACCGATGGGCAGCGTCGC
>JACCYI010000344.1 GCA_013696535.1 Solirubrobacterales bacterium | reverse complement strand
GCTTGGTCTCGATCGCGGTGCCGCGCTCCTGCACCTTGGCGATGAGCGCGCCGTTGATCGGGTCGGCCGTGTCGGTGGAGAAGCGCAGCGAGGCGTAGTTGGCGGCACGGCCCACCGCGTCGGCGATCGCGGCGAGCTCGGCGATGGCCCCTGAGAGGCCTTGCCCGTCCAAGTCGGCGACCTTGCCGGCGTAGGTGTCGTGGAACGCGGTCGCACCCTCGGCGGCTTCGTCGAGGAGTCGGTCGACGCCCGCGGGTCCGTCCGCGCCCACGAGATCATCGAGGTTCCAGGCGACGTCGGCGAGCACGGTGGCGGTCATGGCCGACAGCCTACGGCGGCGCGTGGAGCGCCTCGCGCCGGACCACCGTCGCTGTTTCTCGGAAGATGCGGGAAGTCGCGCCAGGCGCCCTTGCGTTCCGCGCGCGGGCAGGCGTAGGTTCATCTCAGGACGCGGGAACGAGCCGCGAAGAGCGAGGCCGGCGAACCCTTCGGGGGGAGCCACTCCGAAGTCCCCTCGGGGGCAGAGGAGCAGACGGTGTGAGGCCGCGCCACCATGAAGCTCAGGGCGCCCCTTCGGGCGGCGACCAGGGTGGAGGGTCCCGTCGAAGCGGCTCGTGCCCGCGTCTTCTCATGTCCCGGCCCGGTCGCGCGCGCGTTCTGCCTCGATCTGGGCGTTTACCTGACGATGGTCACCGTCCCCACGCTTCGCACCGAGCGCCTCGTGTTGCGCCCGTGGCGGCAGGACGACCTCGCGCCGTTCGCGACGTTGAACGCCGACCCGGACGTCGCCTGTTGGATCGGCGACGGTGCGCCGCTGGCCAGAGCGGACTCCGACGCGCTCGTCGAGCGCATCACGGAGCATTGGCGCGAACGGGGCTTCGGCCTCTGGGCGGTGGAGGAGCAAGCCGGTGGCGCCTTCGTCGGCTTCGCGGGCTTGGCCGTGCCGTGGTTCCTGCCGGCCGTCCTGCCCGCCGTCGAGGTGGGCTGGCGCCTCGCGCGGGGATCGTGGGGGAACGGCTACGCCACCGAGGCGGGCGCTGCCGCCCTCGCGCACGGCTTCCAGGAGCTCGGGCTCGCCGAGGTGATCGCCACGATCTTCCCCGAGAACCTCCGCTCGATCCGGGTGGCCCAGAAGCTCGGGCTGACGTACACGGGGACGCGCAGCCTCCCCGCGACTCGCCGCCCGATCGCGATCTACCGCCGCACGGCCTAGATGGGTCGTTCCACGAGGCGGTCCTGGCCATCGGCGGTCCGGGCGGATGCCCAGGGCCGCACGGTTCTGAAGACAATCCTGTCGGATTGGCGAGGGATCGGGTGGTTCTGGGTGCCGTCCGGGGCGTCGAGGGTCGGCACCGAATCCGTGGCACGACACATCTAGCGCTCGGCAGGGCCGTCGGGCTACACTGAACCAGCAGGACAATCAAGGGGACGACAGGCTTCGACGTGGTCGAAACCCGTGTCGTCGGTTGCGAGCGGAGGTTCCGGAGGCCTCCTTAAACCCCGGAAAACACATACGTGCGGACTCTCACGAGTACGCCCTCGCTGCTTAGTCTCTGACTGAGTAGGCGAGGTCTCGACCTCGGCCTGCCGGCCGTCGGGGCTCGGGATCAACACGCCGGATCACCCGCGGAGGAACGCCTTCGCCGAAGCGGGGACATCTTCAGCCGGGCTGGTCTGCCACAACCCCGTCCGCAAGGCGAGCGACAGACGAGATCAGAGTGCGGACTACGCTCGTAGAAGCCGCCGAGACGCGATCGCGGACGCGGGTTCAATTCCCGCCGTCTCCACTGGATGCCTTGAAGTCGAACCCCGAGCCAGCGATGGATCGGGGTTCTTCTTCCGGTCCGCCGCACCGGGCGGCTGCCCGCTCGCGGCAGACCGTCACGCTCAGCTGCGCTGAGAGGCACGCGTGCTCGGGCGCCACACCGCCCCTCACGCGCGCGTGAGGGGCGGGACGCGCACCGCGCAACTCGCCGTCGAGCTGGCACGCTGCGCGCCTGGCTCATATCGGCTTCCGGACGACTTGGAAGTCGTCCGTGATGCCCTGCCGGCCCGCGTGCTTCGCTGGCCGCCCAGCGGGTACGGCGCAGAGG
>JACCYI010000340.1 GCA_013696535.1 Solirubrobacterales bacterium | reverse complement strand
GCGCTGGATCGCGGGTGTGGGCGCCGGAGTGGCCTACCTGGTTCTCGGCCTCGCGGCCGGCTTGGCCACCGCGCTGTTGTCGGCATCTCCGCCCGTGCTGATCGAGGCCGTCGCCGGCCTCGCGTTGCTCGCCACCCTGGGCGCCGCCCTCCGCGCGGCGACGGCCGACGACGACGAGCGTGAGGCGGCCATGATCACCTTTGTCGTCACCGCGTCGGGCATCACGGCGATCTCGGTCAGCTCACCGTTCTGGGGCCTGCTCGCCGGGATGGCCTACCTCGGCCTGCACCGGGCGCGCCACGGCCGGTCCGAACGTCGCAACGCCGGTTAGTATGTAGGTCCTGACGGATGACGCGTGCGACCTGCTGTGCCTCGACCTGCCGCGCGCGGAGGCACTGCGGCACGCTCGCCTCCAGATCGACGCCGCCGACGCTGCCGCCCGGCGGGCAAAGGCGCTTGCGGATCCGACCCGGTTGATGCTGGCCGCCGCCCTGCGTGGCGGGGAGCTCTGCGTATGCGACCTGTCCTGGATCGCAGAGCGGGCGCAGAACCTCGTGTCTCACCACGTCCGGGCGCTTCGCTCTGCCGGGCTGGTGCGCTCCGAGCGCCGTGGCAAGCTCGTGATGTACTCGCTGACCGATGACGGCCGTGCGCTGCTCGAGATCGTGCTGGCCTCCGGGGTGCAGGCATGAGCGGGCCGCCGCTCGAGCTGCCGATGGTTGCGCCGGCGCCCGTGGCGGAGGAGTCGGATCTCAAGTTGAGCGCTGACGCGCGCCGTTATCGGGTCGACGGCATGGACTGCGCCGCCTGCGCCCGCTCGGCGCAGAAGGCGGTCGCGGCCCTGCCTGGGGTCCAAGTGGCCGAGGTGTCCTTCGGCACCGCGTCGCTACGTCTCGTCGGTTCCGTGGACGACGGGGCGGTGACCGCTGCGGTCGGTCGGGCGGGCTTCGCGGCCCGGCCTATCGGCACTTTCCGGGCGGGAGCGGGCCGAGCCTTCTGGCGGAGCGACGCTCGGGCGACGAGCACGTCGGCGTCGGTGGCTCTTCTGGTGGCGGCCGCCGTCGTACATCTGGCAGGCGCTTCCGACGCGGTCACCATGCTCGTCTATCTGTCGTCAATGGGGGTTGGGGGCTGGCCGATCGCCCGCGCGGCGCTGTCGGCGCTGCGCCACCGCAGCTTGGACATGAACGTCCTGATGGCGCTCGCCGCCGCGGGCGCGGTGGGAATCGGCGCGTACGCCGAGGGTGCTTGGGTTCTCGTGCTCTTCGCCGTCGGCACGACGCTTGAGACGTTCGCGCTCGATCGCGGCCGGCGGTCGATGGAGAGGCTCATGGAACTGGCCCCGGCGCGGGTCGGAGTGCTCGTCGACGGGCGGGAGCAGACCGTCGGGGTCGAGGACGTCGGAGTCGGAACCGAGTTCCTGGTGCGTCCGGGCGAGCGCATCGCGCTCGACGGGCTCATACTGCACGGCGAGTCGACCGTCGACCAGGCGGCGATCACCGGCGAGTCGATCCCGGCGGACAAGCGCCCGGGCGACGCGGTCTTCGCCGGCACCCTCAACGTGCATGGAGGCATGACGGTCCGCGCCACCCGCGTCGCCGGGCAGTCGACGCTCTCCAAGGTCGCCGACCTCGTCGAGCAGGCGCAGGCCAGTCGCGCGCCTTCGGAGCGCTCCATCGACCTCTTTGCGCGGATCTACACACCGCTCGTCTTCCTGGCGGCCGTCCTGATGACCGTGGTCGGCGTGCTGGCGGGCGGCGAGCTCGACACGTGGTTCTACCGATCGCTGGCGCTCCTGATCGTCGCGTGCCCGTGTTCTCTGGTGATCTCCGTGCCGGTTGCGGTCGTCTCGGCAGTCGGCGGCGCGGCCCGCCGCGGAATCCTCGTCAAGGGCGGCCAGGCGCTCGAGGATCTCGCGCGGGTTCGGGCCGTCGCCGTGGACAAGACCGGCACGCTCACGTCCGGCGCACCCGTGTTGACGCAGATCCTCGTCGAGGACAGCCGACTCGATGAGACAGAAGCGCTCGCGGTCATGGCATCGGTGGAGGCGCGTTCGGAGCATCCGCTGGCCGCCGCCCTCGTCGCCGCCGCTCACAGCCGCGGTCTGCGGCTCCAGGACCCCGAAGCATTCGTGGCGTCGCCCGGGAGAGGCGTAGAGGCGACGATCGCCGGACGGCGGCTGTGGGCGGGCGGGCCCCGCGTGCTCACCGACCGGACCGCCTCGGTTCCGGCCGGCTTGTCAGTGCTCGAGCAGGGCGGGAAGACGGTCGTCGCCCTCGGCGAGAAGGATCGGGTGCTGGCCCTGTTCGGCCTCGAGGACACGCCGCGGCCTGAAGCGGCGGCCGCGGTCGTCGCCCTGCGGGACGTCGGCGTCGAGCGGATCACCATGCTGACCGGGGATGCCGAGCCCGTCGCCCGGGCGATCGCCGGTCGAACCGGGATCGTCGACTGGCGTTCCGGGTTGCTGCCCGAAGGCAAACTGCAAGCCGTGGAGGAGATGCAGCGCCGCCACGGGCCGGTGGCCATGGTGGGCGACGGCGTCAACGCCGCGCCGGCTCTCGCCGCCGCCCGGATCGGGGTGGCGATGGGCGCGGTGGGCTCCGACGTCGCGCTCCAGAGCGCCGATGTCGCGCTGATGGGCGACCGTCTGGACCGGCTCGCGATTGCCATCAGACTTTCGCGCCGCACGGTCGGGATCATGCGCTTCAACGTGGTGGCGTCGCTGTTGGTCAAGGGCGTCTGCGTGGCGCTCGCCCCGTTCGGGCTGATGACGCTGGTCATCGCGATCGCCGCCGATATGGGCATGTCCCTGCTGGTCACCCTCAACGCGCTCCGGCTACTGCAGACCTCGGCGGGCGCACGAGCGATGGACTGATGGCCGGCCACGACCACTCCGGCGACGAGCGACTCCACGACCACGGCGCGCCTGGGCACTCTCACGGGTTCTCCCCGGACGCCGACCGCAGGTGGCTGGCAATCGCGCTGGGGCTGATCCTCGGCTTCATGGGGGTCGAGATCGCGATCGGTCTGCTCGCGGACTCACTGGCTCTGCTCTCCGATGCGGCGCACATGGCCACCGACGCCGCTTCGATCGCGCTCGCGCTGGTCGCGATCCGCCTGGCCGCCCGCCCTGCGACCGGAACCTTCACGTTCGGCTTCGGGCGGGCAGAGATCCTCTCGGCGCAGGTCAACGGAGCCGGCCTGTTCGTGCTGGCCGGGATCATCGGCTTTGAGGCGGTCCGCCGGCTGTTCGATCCGCCCGCGGTCGAGGGTGGCCTGGTCATCGCCGTCGGCCTGCTCGGCGCGGTGGTCAACGTCGCCGCCGCGTGGGCGCTGTCGCGCGCCGAGCGCAGGTCGCTCAACGTCGAGGGCGCGCGCCAGCACGTGCTGACCGACCTCTATGCATCCCTGGCTGCCGCAACCGCCGGTGCGGTCATTCTCGTACTCGGCTTCCGAGAAGCGGATCCGATCGCCGCCCTGGTCGTCTGCGCCCTCATGCTCCTGTCCGCCTGGCGACTGTTGCGCGACTCCGGCCGGATCCTGCTCGAAGGTACTCCAGCCGGGATCGACGCCCAGGCCGTAGGTCGGGCACTGGCTTCCGAGCCGGAGGTGATCCAGGTTCACGACCTCCACGTCTGGGAGGTCACGTCCGGCTTCCCGGCGCTCGCCGCTCACGTGCTGGTCGCCCCGGGTGCCGACTGCCATGAGCGGCGACGCGGCCTCCAGCGGCTGCTCGAGGAGCGATTCGAGATCACCCACACCACCCTTCAAGTCGACCACGCTCCGCGCGAGGAGCTCCTGACGATCCTCTCGAGGCCGTGACGCTGACGATGAATTCTCAGCCGGCGCGCAGGCCTCGAGAACGGAAAGGCGCGCTCGAGCTGGAGCCTCATGGCTTTCGATGGCTGCGCGTTCGGCGCACGAGCCGGCGGCTACCGCCCTAGGTTGCGCCGGGACAGCGGCGCCCTACCCGCTCACGTGACCTCCGGTCGCGGGCGGCCAGGCGATCAGCGGCGTCCCGATCTCCCAGTGGTGTCCGAACGGGTCCTCGATCCGCCCCAGACGCCAACCATGCTCCTCGCCGACCGGTTGGATCACCATGGCCCCGGCCGCCACGGCCCGCGCCACGACGGACTCCGGGTCCTCGACGATCAACAGCATCCGCGCCGTGGCTCCCCCCAACGTCTCAGGGCTGAAGTTCCGGTGCCGTGGCGACTCGTCGGCAACCCAGAACGCTGCGCTTCCCAGCGAGAGCTGCGCGACTAGGTCATCGCCATCTTCGCGGCCACCGACGCGGTAATCCTCGACGGCCCCGAACGCGGACTTGTAGAAGTCCACGGCAGCGCGACCGCCCCTTACCGAGAGCTGGGGCATGAGCCTCGCCTGGAGGTCGGCGACCCGAACAGGTCCCACGTCTATCGACGGTCCTTTCCTGGCCGGCTGCGTCATCGGGTCAGGCGCCCGAGCGCCTGCATCAGCTCATGCGTCATATCGTCGCGGCGCTGGGGATCGTCGGTGCCCGCGGACATGCAGTGTCGAACGTGTCCTTCGGCGAGTCCGAGCGCCACCTTGTTGAGGGCGGCCTGAACGGCGGCCACCTGCTGGAGGATGTCGGGGCACCAGCGGTCGTCCTCGACCATCCCCTGCAGCCCGCGCACCTGTCCTTCGATGCGTCGCAGGCGCTTCTGGAGTTGGTCCTTGGTCGTTGAATACCCGCGGGTGGAAGTCGATTCGGTATCGGTGGAAGCCATACCGTGGAAGAGTACTCCGGGGGGGTACTCCCGCGCTAGTCCCACGTCCCGCCGACACGAGGCATAGAAGTACCCCCCGAGCTGCTTGCAAGCTTACCCCCAGGGTGTATGCTAAGGTAGGGAATATACTCCCCCCGAGTAACTAGGAGCAACGTGAGCACCATTCCAGCCGGCCAGGCACGCATCTTCACCGTTCAGGGCATGACCTGCTCGCATTGTGTGAAGTCCGTGCGCGAGGAGGTCTCGGAGATCGCCGGTGTCGAGAGGGTCGACGTCGACCTCGCATCGGGCCGGTTGACGGTTTCCGGTGAGGGCTTCGTCGACGAGGCGGTCACGAGCGCGGTTGCCGAGGCCGGCTACGAGGTCGTCGGGTGAGCGCTCTTGCCAAGCTCGCCGGCTTTGCCGTCATGCTTGCCGTGTTGTTCGGCGGAGGAGCCCTGGCCGGCGGAGCGATCGGTCCCGATCGCGACTCTGGGCGCTCCGCGCAAGGCCCCGCCGAAAAGGATCAGAGCGCGCATGGGGCCGAGTCAGGGGAGCACGGATCCAAGCCGGGCGCGCACGACCGCGGCCGGAGCAAAGCCCGTCCGCTTCGAGGCCTGGCGGTAGCGGCCGACGGCCTGCGCGTCATCGTCGACGATTCCGAGCTACGCCGCGGCCGGACTGAGAGCCTCGGCTTTCGCATCGTTGATGACGTTGGTGAGACGGTGCGCGACTTCGACGTCGAGCACACCAAGCGACTGCATCTGATCGTCGTCCGGCGCGATCTGACCGGCTTTCAACACCTCCACCCCAAGCAGGGCGCCGACGGGGGCTGGAACACGAGGCTGCGCCTGGACGAAGCTGGCTCGTATCGGCTGTTCGCCGACTTCTCCTACCAAGACGAGTCCTTCACGCTGGCAAACGACCTGCGGGTCGATGGTGCCGCGGACCTGAAACCCTTGGCGAGTCCGTCGAGGACGTCAGTGAGCGACGGGAGCTATGACGTCCGGCTCGGCGCTGACCACGCTCGTCCCGGCGAGGAGGCAGACCTGCGTTTCACGGTCACCAAGGAAGGCCAGACCGTCCAGATCGAGCGTTATCTCGGCGCCCGTGGGCACCTGGTGGCTTTGCGTGAGGGCGACCTGGCCTTCCTGCACGTGCATCCGACCGAGCAGGGCCACCGCGCCGCCAGGGGCGACCCGATCGGGTTCGCGGCGACGTTCCCGACCCCCGGCCGTTACCGGTTGTTCCTTCAGTTCCAGCATCGGGGCCACGTTCAGACGGTCGCTTTCACCCGGGAGGTCAAGTAATCATGGCAGCCGAGAGCCCGAGCGTCGCGGCGCACGTCGAGATGCCGATCATCGGCATGACCTGCGCCTCGTGCGCGAACCGCATCGAGCGCAAGCTCAACAAGCTCGACGGTGTCACGGCTTCAGTGAACTACGCGACCGAGAAGGCGACCGTCGAGTACGACGCAATCACCGTCCAGCCTGAGCAGCTTGCCGGCGCGGTCCAGGCCGCCGGGTATCAAGCCGTCTTGCCGTCCGATGAGCCGCAGGGCTCCGTCGACGAGGACGTGGATGACACGGCTCCACTGCGTCGGCGGTTGATCGTTTCGGCGCTGCTGGCGATCCCGACGCTCCTCCTGTCGATGATTCCGGCGCTCCAGTTCGACAACTGGCAGTGGCTGGCGCTCGATCTGGCCACTCCGGTGATCCTCTGGGGCGCCTGGCCGTTCCACCGCGCCGCCTGGGCCAACCTCAAGCACGGCACGGCGACGATGGACACGCTCATCAGCATCGGGACACTGGCCGCCTGGCTGTGGTCGCTGTACGCGCTGTTCATCGGGAACGCCGGTATGCCGGGCATGACGATGAGCTTCGACCTCATCCCCAAGGCCGGCGAGGGGGCCGACCACATCTTCTTGGAGGTCGGGGCGATCGTCACGGTCTTCCTGCTTGCCGGCCGCTACTTCGAGGCGCGCGCCAAGCGCCGCGCCGGAGCGGCGCTGACCGCCTTGCTGGAGCTCGGCGCCAAGGACGTCGCCGTCCTCGATGAGACCGGTGTGGAACGCCGCGTGGCCGTCGAGCAGCTCGGAGTCGGTGACCGCTTCGTCGTGCGGCCGGGCGAGAAGGTCGCCACCGACGGTGTCGTCCTCGAGGGGACCAGCGCTGTCGATCAATCGTTGTTGACCGGTGAATCCGTGCCCGTCGAGATGCACCCGGGTGACGAGATCGCCGGTGCGAGCGTCAACGCGGGCGGACGTCTGATCGTCCGGGCCACCAAGGTCGGCGCCGACACCGCGCTGGCGCAGATCGGCAGGCTCGTCACCGACGCACAGACGGGCAAGGCGCCTGTCCAGCGGCTGGCGGACCGCATCTCCGGTGTCTTCGTCCCGGTTGTGATCGGCATCGCGGTGGCGACGCTCGGGTTCTGGATCGGTACCGGGGAGGACTTGACCTTCGCGTTCACCGCCGCCGTCGCGGTTCTGATCATCGCGTGCCCCTGCGCCCTGGGGCTGGCGACGCCGACGGCGTTGTTGGTCGGCACGGGCCGAGGCGCTCAGCTCGGGCTGTTGATCAAGGGCCCCGAGGTCCTGGAGTCCACCCGCGAGGTCGACACGATCGTGCTCGACAAGACCGGCACGGTCACCACCGGCAGCATGAGCATGGTCGACATCGTCAGCACGGGTGAAACGACGCGCGAGGACGTCCTACGGATCGCCGGCGCGCTGGAAGACGCCTCTGAGCACCCGGTCGCCAAGGCCATCGCCAACGCTGCGCGCGACGAGCTCGGCGCCCCGAGCGCCGTCGAGGGCTTTACCAATCGTGAGGGCCTGGGTGTCGAGGGCGTCGTCGACGGCCACGCGGTGCTGGTGGGCCGCCCGTCGCTGATGGCCGGGTGGAGCCTCCCGATCTCGGATGAGCTCGATGCTGCCAAGCGTGCGGCCGAGCAGCTCGGCCGCACCGCTGTACTGGCCGCATGGGACGGTGAGGTCCGGGCCGTCCTCGTGGTCGCCGATACCGTCAAGCCCACGTCGGCGGAGGCGGTTGCCGCGTTGAAGGCCCTGGGCCTGAGGCCGGTGCTGCTGACGGGTGACAACCAGGCGACCGCACGAGCGGTTGCGGCC
>JACCYI010000327.1 GCA_013696535.1 Solirubrobacterales bacterium | reverse complement strand
CCGATCTACCCCACGCCGGTGGTGGGGATGGTGGGCGAGCTCCCCGACGCCGCGCGAGCCGGCCGCCTCGGCTTCGCCCGGGAGGGCGACACCGTCGCGCTGATCGCGGCGGCCTGCTGGGTTCCCTCGCTCGCGGCCTCCGAGCTTGCCAAGCTCCGTGGCGAGCCCATCGCCGGAGACCTCCCGCACGCTGATCTGGGCGAGCTGCACATGACCCACGCCGCGATTCGCCAGGCCGTGCGTTCAGGAGCGCTGCGTTCTGCGCACGACGTGGCCGAGGGCGGCCTGGCGATCGCGTTGGCGGAGTGCTGCATCGCTGGTCAAGTCGGCGCGAATGTCGACGTGACCCCGCTCGCCGCCCGCACTCAGGATCCGATGGCGCTGCTCTTCGGCGAGGGCCCCGGGGCGTTCGTGGTGTCCGGTCCGGCCGCCACGCTCCGGGCCTTCGGCGGCGCCGCGGTGGCGTTGGGGACCGTCGGCGGGGATCGCCTGACGCTGAGCGGTCCTCGAGGTGAGGGCTCCATTGCGATCGAGGCGCTTTCCCAGGTCCATGCCCGCGGCCTCGCCGACCTGCTCGAGTAGTGGCGAATGGGGCCGCCGGAGCCGCTGCTACGGTTGGCGTGCTGGCGCCCTCCCGGTGATCGAGTCCCCGGCAGCACCTCTCCTTGGATGATCTGACCGACTTCCGCGATGGACCGCGCGATGAGTGCGGCGTCTTCGGCGTGTACGCGCCGGGTCACGACGTCGCCCGCTTGAGCTACTTCGCGCTCTTCGCTCTGCAGCACCGGGGGCAGGAGTCGGCCGGCATCGCTTCGGCACTGGACGGCCATATCATGACCGTCCGGGACCAGGGACTCGTCAGCCAGGTGTTCGACGAGCAGAAGCTGCGGGCCCTCCAGGGCGAGATGGCGATCGGCCACGTGCGTTACTCGACCACGGGCGCGAACTCGTGGGAGAACTCACAGCCCGTCTGGCGTGCCGACCGCCGCGAGATCGCCCTCGGCCACAACGGCAACCTGACCAACGCGGTCGAGCTGCACGCTGCGATGCGCGAGGAGGGCCTCGCGTTCCGCTCCACTTCGGATTCGGAGATCATCGCCGCTCTGCTCTCCAACCACCCGGCCGCCACCATCGAGGATGCGGTCGCCGACGTCATGCCCAGGCTCGAGGGCGCGTTCTCGGCCGTGGTGATGACCAAGGATCGCATCGTGGCCTTCCGCGACCCGGTCGGGCTGCGTCCTCTGGCGCTCGGGATGCTCGGGGACCGCTACTGCGTGGCGTCCGAATCGTGCGCCTTCGACATCATCGGCGCCGAGTACCTGCGCGAGGTCGAGCCCGGAGAATGCGTCTCGCTCACCGACCGGGGGCTGCGCACCCGGCAGATCGGCCGGAGCACGCAGCGAGCCTTCTGCGTCTTCGAGCACATCTACTTCGCGCGCCCGGACTCAAGGCTCGAAGGCCGGGTGGTCCACACCTCCCGCTCTCGCATGGGCGAGCTGCTCGCCGCCGAGGCCCCCGTCGAAGGGGCTGACCTCGTCATCGCCGTGCCCGACTCGGGCAACGCGGCGGCCCGCGGCTTCGCTCGCGCGAGTGGGCTGCCCCAGGACGACGGGTTCGTCAAGAACCGCTACGTCGCCCGCACCTTCATCCAGCCCGGCCAGGAGCTGCGCAAGCACGGTCTCCGGATGAAGTTCAATCCCCTGCCCGACGTGGTGGCCGGCAAGCGGCTCGTGGTGGTCGACGACTCCATCGTGCGCGGCAACACGACGCGCCAGATCGTGAAGATGCTGCGTGACGCCGGTGCGAGCGAGGTCCACATGCGGATCTCGGCGCCGCCCATCCGCAACCCGTGCCACTACGGCGTCGACATGTCGACCCGCGAGGAGATGATCGCCCACGGGCGCACCGAAGCGGAGGTGGCATCCGAGCTCGGCGCCGACTCGCTCGCGTACCTGTCCCTCGAAGGCGTGTACCGGGCCATCCACGGGGAGCGCGCCACGCACTGCGACGCCTGCTTCTCGGGCCGCTATCCCTTGTCGCGGTCAGGCGCCGCACAGGGCAAAGACGCGTTCGAGGCGGTACCGCTGCCTCTCGTCCGCGTCTGACGCAGCGGCGTCGAGCCGGGACCCCGGCGTTTCCCCCGGCCTGACAACAACGTTGTTATCATTTTTGCCACCTTGGTGAGAACCCAGCCAATCCTCTTCGACGCGATCGACTCGGACGCCTACGTGCCGCGGATAGGCGTCGAACGCCAGCTCCTCAAGGCAGTTGAGAGCGGCGAGCGCGGGATCCTTTTGATCGGCCCGGCGGGCTCCGGCCGGACGACAACCCTCAACTGGCTGCGACGTCAGCTCGAAGATCGGCGGACCGTCGCGCGAGTCGACGCCGGGGTGCTCCAGAGCCCGGCTGCGCTGCTCGATGCGGTCCGGGTCGCGCTTGCCGAGACGTCGGGCGAGGAGGAGGCTCCGCTCGACGCGCCTGCCGCCCGGGTGGACGCGCAGACCGAGCCGGTGCGCCTTCAGGGGCTGGTCCGGTCGTTCGGCGCTGTGCCGCCGGCGGTCGTGGCGATCGACAACCTGACCCATCCGGGCACCATCCGGGCGGTGTTCGGCGGGTTGCGCGAGCTGCTCTGGGAGACTCGCCACACCTATGTGGTCTCCGTCAGGCCGCTGGATCTGGCCGTCTTCCTCACGCCGCCGGCCGACTCGTTCTTCCGCCGGCGCGTCGAGCTCGCGCCGCTCACCGAACTCGAGCTCAGAGCGCTGGTGGGCCATGGCGAGCAGCCCGAGGCCGCGTGGCGGCGGATCCGCGGGCAGGTTCGCCATCAACCGCGGGACGTGATCGCCGCCCTGCGCGCGGAGGAGCCGGCGACGGATCCGTCACCGGCGGCGGACAGCCTCTCCCCAACCTTGAAGGAGCTCTGGACCCAGCTCATCTCCATCGACCGGCCGGTGACCCTCCACGACGACGACTTCATGGCGCAGGTCAGGCGCCCCCCGAACACGGTGCGCCGACAGCTCAACGCGCTCGTCGACGCCGGACTCGTGGTCAGATTGCCCGATCGGACCGGCCAGCCGGGACGGCCCGCAGTGGCCTATCAGGCGCGCCGGGGGCCGGCATGAGCCTGGCCGAGGCGGTCGTCGCCAACGCCTTCGAGCTGACCACTGACCCGGTGGCGCTCGCTCGTGCACATCAGAAGTTCTCCGTGATCACCGGCCAAGCCGTCGAGCAGGAGCTCTTCCGCGCGCTGCAGCGCGATGACGTCGCCTGCGCGGCGGAGGTCGTCGGTCCGTCTGGCTCGGGCAAGAGCTCCTGCATCATGCGCGTGTGCTCCGACATCGCCGGCATGGACGCCACCGGGCACGAGATGCTGATCCTGAGCGCCGGGGACGCCGCGAGCAGCCTCACCGACCCGGCCGCCTTCGCCCATCACCTCGTCGACGTCATTCGCAGCCAGGGCTTCCGGTTCTCCACGGACGTCCAGGACCGTCTCGAGCTCGTCGGGGCTCGTGAGACCGAGGTCACCGAGCCCGTCCGCACCCACACCGGACGCGCGGAAGGCGGGGTGCCGGGCGTTCGCGCCAGCTATCAGCACGCGTTGCAGGAAGCACACCACAAACGGGTGTTCGGCCAGAGCGCCGCGCAGGCCCGAGGCGATCTCTCGGACATCCTCAAGGTCATGCGAGCCGAGGGCGCCCGGCCGGTGGTCGTCATCGACGACACCGATCGCTTCGTCGATCCTCCCGGCGAAGATGGGCTCTCCCCAACCGTGGACTTCCTGTTCGTCAACGCCGTCCGGCTGCTCTCCGAGCTCGCGGTCGACTTCGTGGTGGCGGTCCACCCACGGTTCGCCGGCACGGACGGCTACGAACAGGCTCGGACGCGGCTGCTGCGCACCCGCGTCGAGATCCCACCGCTGCTCTACGGAGGTCGCAACCCGCTCAACGCGATCCTGGCCGGGCATCTGCGATCACACGGCATCCCCGAGCCGGTGAGCGGGCTCGTCGGCGACGGCGCCCTCGATGTCCTCTACGGCGTCTACTTCGCCGAAGGCCGTGATCTTCGTGAGGTCCTGCGGGTCACCGAGCGCGCGGCCGCACATGCGGTGGGGCAGCGCCGTCCGCTCGTGGAGGCGGCGGACGTCGCCTGGGTGCTCGCCGAGCTCACGGACTGATGCCGGTTGTGACAACCCGGCTTAGGTTCTGTGGCGAAAGGCATCGCGTCCTCTGATGCGCCGGACCCGCCGCTAGTGTCCGCCGTCCTCGAATGACCCTCTCAGTCGCCACCGATTCAGCGCCGTTGGTCCTGCCCGGCCTCGGCCCGCCGCCGCCCGCCCCGGTTGCGCGGGCTCGTGATCCCGAGGGTGCGCTGGCCGAGCTGTTCGGCTTCCCGGCGTTCCGTCCCGGGCAGAGCGAAGCGGTCGGCGCGGCGCTCGGAGGTCGCGACGTGCTCGTGGTGATGCCGACCGGCTCGGGCAAGTCGCTCTGCTACCAGCTTCCTGGCCTCATGCGGTCAGATCTCACCCTCGTGGTGAGCCCGCTCGTCTCGCTCATGCAGGATCAGGTGGAGGCCGTGGAGCGCGTAGCGCCGGGGCGCGTGGCGCTGGTCAACGCCCAGCAGGATGCCGCCGCCAACCGGCGTGCGATCGACGCCGCGGTGAGCGGTCAAGTGCGCCTGTTGTACGTGGCACCCGAGCGCTTCGCCTCCGTGGGCTTCGTCGAGAAGCTGCGCTCTGTACAGATCGGCCTCTTCGTGGTCGACGAGGCCCACTGCGTCTCGCAGTGGGGCCATGACTTCCGTCCGGACTACTTCCGGCTTGCCGACGCCGCCCGCTACCTGGGCGCCCAGGCCATCGTGGCGTCGACCGCCACCGCGACGCCCCAGGTGGCCACCGACATCGTCACCCGTCTCGGGCTGCGGGATCCGGTCCGCGTGTCCACGGGCTTTGACCGGCCGAACCTCTCGTTCGCGGTCATCCCGTGCGCGACCAAGGAGGCTGGAAATCAGGGCATCTCTGCCGCACTGGCCGAGCCGGGTGCCCTTCCGGGCATCGTCTACGCCGGAACTCGCGCCGAGTGCGACAAGCTCTCCCGCCGCCTCGCCCACGAGCTCGGCGAGCCCGTGCTCGCCTACCACGCCGGCCTGCCTCGGGACGTGCGCGCCGAGGCTCAGCGGCGGTTCATGGACGGCAAGGTGCGGGTCGTGGTGGCCACCAACGCGTTCGGGATGGGAGTCGACAAGGCCGACGTGCGCACGGTCTGCCACGAGACCGTTCCCGGCTCGATCGAGGCCTATTACCAGGAGGCGGGGCGCGCTGGGCGCGATGGCGCGCCGGCTCGGTGCCTGCTGTTCGCCTCGAGTCGAGACAAGGGTCTGCACGTGTTCTTCATCGAGCGCGGCACCGTCGAGGAGCACGCGATCGCGCGGGTAGCCCAGCGCATCCTCTCCCGCGCCTCCAGTGGGCGCTACGACCTCGGGATGAGCGAGTTGACTGGCACCTCGGGATGCGACGAGGAGGGGGTGCGGTCGATCATCGGCCACCTCGCACGTGCCAAGGTCGTCCAGCCCGCCCCGTCGTCGCCCGACCGTGCGCTGGGCCGGGTGACCGGGCCCTGGGATGGACGGTCGATCGCCGCCTGCCGCAGCTCGGCGCAGGACGGCACCCGTGCACGGTGGCGGCAGTACCGCTCCGTCTGGGCCTGGGTGGAGGAATCCAAGTGTCGCCGCGTGGGCATGCTGCGCCACTTCGGCGATTCCGCCACACCCGCGCCGACGGTTCCGTGCTGTGACGTCTGCGATCCCACCCTTGTCCCGGCTCCGCCCGCTCGAGTCGCCGGCAAGGGCGCTCCGCGGCCGGCCCAGCTGGCGCAGCGTCCTGCGGCCGGCTCCGATCTCGACGATGCGATCCTCGACGTGGTCGCGTCGGCCCGCCCGGAGGTCGGGCGTACGCGGGCGGTGGAGATCCTGCGTGGCGGTCGGTCGAAGGTCATCGCCAAGCACTCCTACGACGGGTTGCCGCACTACGGCACGTTCGGGCATCTCGCCGGCCCGCTGGTGCTCGAGCGCGTCGACGCCCTGGTCCAAGCGGGCACCCTACGCTCGACGGGTGGGCGCTTCCCGAAGCTCGAGGTGGTGTGACACCGACGCTACGGGTGGGCGTCCTCGCTTCGGGGGAGGGAACCAACCTGCAGGCCATCCTCGATCGGGTGCACGGCCGGGACGGCATCACGGTCGTGGCCGTCGGCTCGAATCGGCCGGGTGCCCGAGCCCTCGCGAGAGCTGCGGCTGCGGGAGTGCCGGTCGAGACCTTCGAACTCGACGCGGACGCCAACCGGGAGAAGCGGGACGTGGCCATGGCACGGTGGCTCGAGAGTCATGACGTCGGCCTCGTGGTGATGGCGGGCTACATGCAGCTCGTGACTCCCGGCTTCCTCGACCGGTTCCCCGACCGGGTCATCAACGTCCATCCGGCGCTGCTTCCGGCCTTCCCGGGGATTCGAGCGGTCGAGCAGGCGATTGCCTATGGCGTCAAGCTCTTCGGCGTCACTGTGCATTTCGTGGATGCAGGCGTCGACTCAGGGCGCATCATCGCCCAGCGCGCCGTCGAGCTTCCTGATCCGGTCGACGCGTCGCAGGTGCGGAGCGCGCTGCGCCCGCTCGAGCACGACCTGTTGTGCGAGACCATCGCGCTCGTGGCCCGTGGAGCCGTGCGGCTAGATCCCAGCCACCGCCGCCGGGTCCTGGTGGTGGCGCCGGGTATGGTCCGGCCGCGATGACTCAGCCAGGCGAGGTACGGATACGGCGAGCGCTGCTGTCGGTGTCCGACAAGCGGGGAATCGTGGACTTCGCGATGGGACTCGCCGAGCTCGGGGTCGAGATCGTGTCGACGGGCGGCACCGCGCTCGAGCTCTCAGAGGCCGGTCTGAGCGTCCGCACGATCCAGGACTTCACGGGCTTTCCGGAGATCATGGACGGTCGCGTCAAGACCCTGCACCCGAAGCTCTACGCCGGGTTGCTCGCCCGCCGTGACGAGCCCGCCCACATGGTGGCCGTCGAGGAGAACAGGGTCGAATTCGTCGATCTCGTGTGCGTCAACCTCTATCCCTTCGAGCGCACGGCCGCCCGTCGCGGCGCATCCGATCACGAGATCATCGAGAACATCGACATCGGCGGCCCCACGATGATCCGGGCGGCGGCCAAGAACGCCGCCTTCGCGGCCGTGGTGGTCAAGCGCGAGAGCTACGACGCCATCCTGCAGGAGCTGCGGGACGCCGACGGGCGTCTCTCGCTCGCCACCCGGGAGAACCTGGCCGGCGAGGCGTTCGCCTACACCGCGCGCTATGACTCGGCGATCGCGCGCTGGTACGCCGAGCGCCAGGACGACTTCCCGGGGCTGCTGCTCAATGCCTACGAGAAGGTGACCGATCTCTCCTACGGCGAGAACCCGCACCAGCGCGCGGCCTTCTACATCCAGGCGGGCTCGCGCATGAACG
>JACCYI010000309.1 GCA_013696535.1 Solirubrobacterales bacterium | reverse complement strand
CGCCCGACCTCAGCGCCGGGCGCTGAAGATCCCGTAGACCATCGCGCGGGTGCCGTAGGCGGCGAGGATCCGCAGCATGGTCAGGGCGAAGATCCGGTCCGGATTCTCCGCCGAGAGCAGGAACCTCCGCGCTTCGGGGTCAGACAGCACCCTGTGAGCGGTCCGCCGGAGGCAGATGGGCCAGGTGCGGCTCACGCGGCGACTTTCGTCGGCGAAGGACTCGACGGTCAACCCCGCTGCCGCCAGCAGCCGCCCGTACTCGGTCGCGGTACCCATCGCGGGGAGCCGGCCCTCACGGCAGATCGGCTCCAGGAGCAGCCGGTCGCGCCACCGCGAGCGCTCTCCACGGGCCAGCCAGTCGCAGACGACGAGGCGGCCGCCGGGACGCAGGACGCGCGCCGCCTCGAGGAAGGCGCGGCCCGGATCGGGCATGTGGGACACCGACTCGATGGCGATGACCGCGTCGACCGAGTCCGCCGCGAGGTCGTTGGCCAGCCAGTCCACCACCTGAAGCTCAACGGTCACATCGTCTCGTACAGCGGCGTCCCGACCCCAGGCGGCCTGGGCCTCTGACAGGGTGAAGCCGATCACGTCCGCACCCCGCTCGCGCGACAGCAGGCGCGCGGTGCCCCCGTACCCACACCCCACGTCCGCAACGCGCGCTCCAGCCCGCACGCCGGCCAGATCCGCCACCTGGCAGGCCAACCGGGTCGTTGCGATCTCCGGAGAATCCGAACGGCGCTCCCAGAGCCCGTGATGGACGTGCTCGCCCCATATCTCCCGGTACCAGCGATCCAGGCCGTCATAGTGGGCGCCGACCACCGCCGGGGCGATCGGGGTGCGCGACGTGATCATTCAGGCGCGCCAGAGCGTATCTCGCGTGACAGAGACGGCCGGGCTGTACCCCTCAAAGGAGCAAGACCATGCGAGTGACGGTGACCGGAGCGACCGGCCTGATCGGATCGAGACTCATCGCCGAGCTGAAGGCCCGGGGCGATGACGTCACCCTGCTCTCGCGCAATCCTGAGCGCGCTCGCGAGTCGGTCGGTGCCGGCTGGGATGTGGTGCGCTGGGATCCCGACGAGGGCCCGGCCCCGCGCGAGGCGCTCGACGGGCGAGACGGAGTCGTGCACCTGGCCGGCGAGCCGATCGCACAGCGGTGGAACGCCAAGGTGAAGCAACGCATCCGCTCGTCGCGTGAGATCGGCACCCGGAACCTGGTGGCGGGCCTGCGCAACGCCGACCCGAAGCCGGCCGTGCTGGTCTCGTCGTCCGGGGTCGGCTACTACGGATTCCACGGCGATGAGGACCTCACCGAGGAGACCGCCCCGGGCGACGACTTCCTCGCCGAGATCTGCCAGGTCTGGGAGCGTGAGGCCGAGGCGGCCTCCCACCTGGGCATCCGGGTGGTGCGGGTCCGCACGGGCGTGGTGCTCGACGCGGACGGCGGAGCCCTCAAGACCATGCTGCCGCCCTTCAAGCTTGGAGTCGGCGGCCCGGTCGCCGGCGGGTCCCAGTACCTCCCCTGGGTCCACCTCGATGATGTCGTCGGGATCATGGTGAGCGCGCTCGACCACGGCACCTGGCACGGCGCCGTCAACGCGACCGCCCCGAATCCCGTAACGAACAAGACGTTCTCCAAGGCGCTGGGCCGGGCACTCAAGCGCCCCGCGATCTCGCCGGTTCCCGCCGCGGCCGTCAACCTGCTCTACGGCGAGATGGCCGAGATGGTCACCAAGGGCCAACGCGCGGTCCCCAAGCACGCCCTCGCGCTCGGCTATGAGTTCCGGCACCCGGATCTCGACGAGGCGCTCCGCCATGCGCTGAGCAGGTAGCTCTCAGGTCTCGTCGGACGCCTCCGCGCCTGAAGCGGCCGGCGACGTCTCCACGCGGCGGCTGCGAGGGGGCAGCACCCCTTCCGTCTTCCACAACGACGCGGCACGAGGCGGCACCACCAGCCAGACGACCACGCCGGCCAGCGACAACACGAGGCCGGTCGCCAGGCCCACCTTCTCGCCGTAGCCCTTCCGATCCGAGAGCCACGATGCGGCGATCGCCGAGAAGAGCCAGACGAACAGCAGGTAGATCGCCGTGACGCCGATGACCGCGAGGGAGGTCATGTCCCGAGGTACGCCTTCTGGACCTCGGGGTCGTCGCGTAGCGCGGCGGCGGTATTGGACAGCACGACATTCCCGGTGGCCAGCACGTAACCACGGGCGGAGACGTCGAGGGCGAAGTGCGCGCTCTGTTCCACGAGGAGGATGGTCATGCCCTGGCGGTTGATCTCGGCGATCGTCTCATAGATCCGCTCGACCAGGATCGGCGCGATGCCCATCGACGGCTCATCGAGCAGGAGCAGACGCGGCTCGGCCATGAGGGCCCGCCCCATGGCCAGCATCTGCTGCTCACCGCCGGACATCGTCCCCGCCTTCTGCTTCTCGCGCTCCTTGAGGCGAGGAAAGAGATCGAAGATGCGGTCGAGGTCGTCGTTGATGCGGTCGTCGCGACGCAGATAGGCGCCCATGTCGAGGTTCTCGCGCACCGTCATGCGCTGGAAGCAGTGGCGCCCCTCGGGCGAGAGGGAGACGCCCGCGCGGACGATCTCCTGCGGCGGCGTCCCGGCGATGTCCGCTCCGTCCAACCGGATGCTCCCCTCCCGCGGTGCGGTGAGGCCGGAGATGGAACGCAGGGTGGTCGACTTGCCCGCGCCGTTGGATCCGATGAGCGTCACGATCTCACCCTCCTCGACTTCCAGCGACACCCCCTTGAGCGCCTCGATGTTGCCGTAGTAGGTGTGGATGTCCTCCACTTCGAGCAGCGCCACCGGGGTCAGCCCGCCTTCCCGAGGTATGCCTCGATGACCTTCTTGTCCGCCCGGACCGTCTTGGGATCCCCTTCGGCGATCTTCTCGCCGTGGTCGAGCACCGTGATGTACTCCGACACGCCCATGAT
>JACCYI010000304.1 GCA_013696535.1 Solirubrobacterales bacterium | reverse complement strand
GGCGGGATCCGCCCCGGCGTCGGGGCCGGCGGTGAGCGCGGCGGTCAACGCCGCGAGGTTGATGCCGTGAGCGCCCATCGGCGCTCCGGCGATCGTCGCGACGCCGGTGGTCACCAGCACCGGCTTGATCGGCACGTCGTAGCCGTGGGCGGCCAGGACGCTGAGGCCCGCGACGTTCTGGGACACCATGGTGACCACGAACAGCGGCAGGCCGAGGCCGATCAGGGTGCCGGCGTCCGGTTGGGGCATCACCCAGGTGAGCTGAGGGAGCAGATGCGCGGGGGCTCCGCCGGCGACCGGGTCGATCGCCACGCCGAGCGTCGCCGCCACGAGCGCGCCGGGCACCGCCCAGCGACGCGCGATCAGCGTCAATGCCAGCCACGTGACGATGACGGGCGCGGTGAGGCTCGGATGCTCGAGGAGCGAGCGCACGGGAGCGAGACAGACCGACAGCAGAACGCCGGCCAACAGGCCGTTGGCGAGCGGCGGGGGAATCGCCAGGATCGCTCGCGTCATGGGTGGCCACAAGCCTGCCAGCACGATCAGCGCGCCGGCCAGCATGAATGCGCCGAGCGCGGCGGCATAGCCACCGTTCACCTGGCCGGCGGTGACCAGCAGAGCGGCACCGGGCGTCGTCCACGCGATCGTCAGCGGAATCCTGTGACGCCACGACAGCACGATGCCGACCGCGCCCATGGAGACCGAGAGGACCAGCAACCCCGACGACGCCTGCGCAGCGTCAGCTCCGACGGCACCCAGTCCTGCCAGGACGATGGCGAAAGCGCCTCCGAAGCCGACCAGCGCCGCGACGAGCCCGGCGAGCAGTGGCTGCAGGGTGTTCGGACGAGTCACCGCCGCGTTCCCTCGTAGAGCATCCAGCACAGCGTCTGGGTGTCTCGCAGGGCGACGTAGTGGTGGGCGACATCCGCGGCGAAGAACGCGGCGTCTCCGGGTTCCAGCTCGACTTCATCTTCATGGGGACCGACGCGCACACGGCCCTTGACGCAGAAGATCAGCTCTTCCGTACCCGGCAGGTGCGGGGGGCTGCGCTGGTCGACCCCCCTGGGCAGTTCGAGGCTGAAGACCTCCGACCGGTGCTCCCGGTCGTCGGCGTGCAGCAGCCAGGCAGCCATGCCGGACTCCGACTCGAGCGGCTCGCCGGCCCGGGCGCGCACCACCTTCGGGCGCGTCCGTGGCGCCGGTGCCAGCAGCGCGCCGAGCGGGACTCGCAGCGCCTGCGAGACCTTCCACAGGGTTTCGACCGAGGGATTGCCCTCACCACGCTCGATACGGGCGAGAATGGTCTTCGAAAGCCCCGAGGAACGCCCGAGGTCGCCAAGTGAGAGGTTCCGGTCGAGCCGTTCGCTGCGAAGCGTCCGGCCGATCCGTTTCGCAAGGGCACCAAGGTCGTCGTGGTCGTGAGGATCGTTTAAGGCATCCATAGTTGGCGATCGGCAATTATAGTGCTCGCAGCTCAGATCACCTCACGTCTTCGCCCAGCTGACCGCTTGAGATGGCCGGAATATGGCTAGCCTGGGAAATAGAGGAGAGCGGCGTGCAGCCGCCGCTCTCGCGAGTGAGTCGATGGATCGGAGGGACCCAAGTCGAGTGCGAAGACGCTGGGGACGCCGCTCCGCGCCGCACCACAGGATGCGTCCTACGGCTCGCGAGACGCCCCGTCCGCTGCATCGCCAACTAGATACCGGAGGTGGAGTCAGTGAGCTCCTTGACCGATACGCTCGCGTCGATCGACGAAGTCCTGGAGGAAGCCGTCGCGTCCGGCGCAGTGCCGAACGCGGTCGCGATAGCCGCGGACCGTGACGGCATCATCTACGAAGGTTCCGCCGGCTCTCGCGTGGCGGGACAAAGCGATCCAGTCACGGTCGACACGCATTTCCGCATCATGTCCATGACCAAGATGGTGGCGACGGTCGTCGCGCTTCAGTTGAACGAGCGCAGCCTCCTCGACCTTGGCGCGCCGATCGAGCGCTACTGTCCGGAATTCGGCGAGCTTCAAGTCCTCGACGGCTTCGACGGGGATACCCCCAGGCTCCGTCCGCCGACAAGCAAGGCCACGGTCAAGCAGCTCATGACCCACACCGCGGGCGCGTCGTACTGGTTCTGGAACGCGGACATCGTCCGATGGGAATCGGTGACCGGCACGCCCAACGTGCTTTCCGGGTCCAACGTGGTCTTCACGGCCCCGCTGGTGGCCGATCCCGGAACGCGGTTCGAGTACGGGATCAACACGGACTGGCTCGGCAAGGTCATCGAGACAGTGAGCGGCACCACGCTGGACGTTGCTGTGAAGGAAGGCGTCACGGGTCCGCTCGGCATGACCGAGACGACGTTTCGGATGAACGAAGAGCAGCGGTCCAACTCAGTGCCGGTTCACCTGAAGGGGGAAGACGGCGATTGGGCGCCCAGTGAGATCGAGCTCAACCAGGAGCCGGAGTACTGGGCGGGCGGACACGGCCTGCACTCCACTCCTCGCGATTACGTCAAGTTCCAGCGTGCGCTCCTCGGCGGCGGCACCTTCGACGGCGTCCAGATCCTCGAGCCGAAGACGGTCGACGCGGCCTTCACCAACCAGATCGGCACCCTCGACTTCCCGCCGCAGATCGTGACGGCGGATCCCGCAACGACCGACAGCTTCGCCGCCGGTGCCGATCATAAGTGGGGGTACGGCCTGCTGCTGAACACCAAGGACCTCCCGGGCCGTCGCCGCGCCGGCAGCGGGGCTTGGGCCGGGCTGCTCAACACGCATTTCTGGGTCGATCCGACGGCCGGGCTCACCGGGGCGATCTACACGCAGTTCCTGCCCTTCGTACCGCAGGAAGCCATGAAGATGTACTTCGACTTCGAGGCCGCGCTCTACGCCACGCGTTGAACGTCCAAAGGCGACGGTCCCGAGCCGGCGGCGGCTGATCCCCGGGCGGGAAAGTGAGGCATGATCCTCTCGTGAGCCGTGCGGTCGAAGAGTCCAACCGGCGGCTGCTTCGCGCCCGGGACACGATGGATCGGAGCTACTCGCAGCCGCTCGACATCCCCTCACTCGCCCGGGTCGCCTTTGTCTCGGAAGCCCACTTTGTCCGGACCTTCAGCGCGACGTTCGGCGAGACGCCTCACCGCTACCTCCAGCGCCGCCGCGTCGAGCGCGCGATGTTCCTGCTGCGCGTGACCGAGCGGAGCGTGACGGAGATCTGCCTCGAAGTCGGCTTCACCAGCCTTGGCACCTTCAGCCGGACGTTCCGCGAAATCGTCGGCGAATCGCCGACGAGCTACCGCGACGGCAGCGAGGCCCAGGCCGTGCCGAACTGCTTCACGATGGCCTGGATGAGACCGAGCAGTTTTGGAGAAGCCGGCCGGTCCAACGTCGAATAGCGTCGTATCCATGTTCAACTCCATCACACACCACTCCATCTTCGTCCTCGACCAGGACGAGGCGCTCGAGTTCTACGTCGGCAAGCTCGGGCTCGAAGTCGCGCAGGACGTTGACCTGGGCTTCATGCGCTGGCTCACCGTCAAGGTGCCGGGCGAGGATGGTCGCGAGATCCTGCTGGAGACGCCCGGCGGACCCGCCATGGACGCCGCGGCCGGCGAGCAGGTCCGCGAGCTCATGACGAAGGGCGCGATGGGCCTCGCCTTCATCCTCACGACGGACGA
The DNA here is from genome assembly GCA_013696535.1 of Solirubrobacterales bacterium. The sequence goes on along the minus strand of JACCYI010000304.1, from coordinate 719 downwards.
CTGCCGAAAGACCTACGACGAGCTCCGAGGCCGCGGGATCGAATTCAACGAGGAGCCCACCGAACACTTCTACGGCACCGACTGCGCCCTGCGAGATCCGTCCGGCAACCACATCCGGATCACCCAGCCGGCGCCGCAGCCGGTCGAGATCCCGGCGCCTGCAGCGCATGCGTGATCTTCGGCTGGGTCGCGGCGATCTTCGCCGCGACCCTCAGGCCGGAGGGTCGGCGGGCCAGAACTCGGGCAGCATCTCTCCGTCGCCTTTGTGGTGGGGCCCGAATGCGATGACCTCGAGGCCATCCGGGCCACCCTCGAAGGCGCGGCTCACGTCAGGAGCGACGCGGATCGCATCTAGGTGTGAGACATCGATGATCTCGTCGTCGAGCTTGATCCGCCCCGAGCCCGAGATCACGACGTAGACCTCCTCGGCGTCGACGTGTCGGTGGCCGAAGGCCTGGCGCTTGCCCGCCTTCACCAGGTGAAGGGAGAGACCGGTCGCCTCGGCCCCCAGGGTCTCGCCTGCGAATCGCGCTTCCTGAGTTTCGCCGGCGCCGAACTTGGGCGCGGAGTCCTCGACGCTGCGGAGGTTCTCGATCGTAAAGCTGTTCATGTGCGCGATCGTACTCCGCCGGCGCACCGCAATCGGAGTGTCGCCATGACGCCGGGCGGGCAGGCGTGGACCCATGAAGGTCAACGAGCACAGCCGGGCGGTGCTGGTG
>JACCYI010000290.1 GCA_013696535.1 Solirubrobacterales bacterium | reverse complement strand
GCCCGGCGTCCTGGTGGAGGTCGAGCGACCGATCCACGTCCGGGTGCGAGCCCAGGATGAACACGGGGAGAAGCTCCTCATCGAGGCATCCGGGCTCGAGGCGCGCGTTCTGCAACACGAGATGGACCATCTCGACGGTGTCCTCATCCTGGACAGGACTTCGCGCGACCAGCGCAAGCAGGCCATGCGGGCGCTGCGGGAGGCCGAGCGCTCCCGCCGCGGTGACGCTGGGGAGGCGCCGGCCAACGGCGCCGATGCGCGCCTGCGCGCCACCGCTTAGTGCGAACCGTCTTCTTGGGGACCGCGGACTTCGCCGCCGGGATCCTCGAGCGCCTGGCCACCGGTCCGCATCGACCAGCGCTCGTGATCACGCGCCCTGACCGCCCCAGCGGGCGGGGGCGCCGGCTCCAGGCACCGCCGGTGGCCGAGCGAGCGCGGGCGCTGGAGCTCGAGCTCATCCAGCCCGACACGCTCGACGAACCGGAGGGACTTGAGCGGATCGCCGCCGTCCGGCCCGAGGTCCTCTGCGTCTGCGCGTATGGCGTGCTCATCCGCGAGCCGCTTCTCTCGAACTACGAGATCGTCAACGTGCACCCCTCGCTGCTTCCTCGCTGGCGCGGAGCGGCGCCGATCGAGCGGGCGATCATGTCCGGCGATCCGCAGACCGGGGTATCGATCATGCGCCTGGAGGCGGGCCTGGACTCCGGTCCGGTCAGTCTCCAGGAGGCGGCGCCGATCCGAGCCGACGACGACTTCGGGAGCCTGTCCGGGCGGCTCGAGCGCCTGGGAGGTGACCTGCTTGTCCGCGCACTCGACGAGCGCCCGCCGTTCGTGGAGCAGCCCCAGGACGGTGTGACCTACGCGGAGAAGATAGACGCGCCTGACCGCACCCTTGACCCCGAGCAGCCGCCCGAAGTCCTCGACCGCGTCGTCCGGGCGCTGCGGCCGCATATCGGGGCGCGGATCGGGTTGCCCGGGGATGCCGGCTTTCTCGGCGTGGTGGGCGCGCGCCCGGCGGCCGGAGCGGAGCCCGTCCACGCGGCCGGCCGGCTCCGGGTTGTGCCAGGACCACCGCAGCGGCTTCTGCTCGATTGCCGCGATGGTGCACTCGAGCTCACCGAAGTGCAGCCGCCCGGAAGCCGGGCCATGGCTGCCGGGGACTGGCTCCGCGGCCGCCCGGACCTCGAGTGAAGCTCAGGGCGCCTCGCGAGGCTGCGGGCGATCGCCCGTGAGAGCGGCCGCGGCACCGAGGGTGAGGTAGACAAAGCCGCTGACCCGGTCCAACAGGCGACGCAGAGAAGCGCTCCGCCTGAGGTGATCACCGAGGCTGCCGGCCACCAGGGCGTACACGCTGTCGCTCAGAACCGCCAGAGCGATGAAGCACATCCCGAGCAGACCCGCCTGGAGCGCAACTGCGCCTCTCGCCGGATCGACGAACTGCGGCAGGAAGGCCAGGAAGAAGATGGCCACCTTCGGGTTGAACAGATTGACCACGGCTCCCTGGCGGAACAGCTTGGCGCGCGTGACCGGCGGCGGGGGTTCTACCTGCCCGGTTCGGCCGCTCCGCAGGGCTTGCAGGCCGAGCACGATCAGGTAGGCCGCTCCGACGTACTTGACGATCGTGAAGGCCACCGCCGACGAGGCCAGCAGCGCCGACAACCCGATGGCGGCCGCGACTACGTGGATGAGCGCGCCGGCTTCGACGCCGAGCATCGATACGAGTCCGGCTCGGCGGCCGTGCTCGAGGCTCCGAGTCACGATGAAGATCACCGATGGCCCGGGAATCGCGATCAGTGCAAGGCTGGCGGCGGCGAAGACGACAAGCGTTGACTGATCTGGCACGCGACCACTCTAACCGCGTCACGGGCCCGGAGCCGCCCGGCTAGGGAACGGTGATGGGGTCCGGCGGAGACTCAGGATCGGGCAACGGGATCGAGGCCGGTGGCGGCGCGGCGGGTGTGGGTGCGGGCGGTGCCGGGTTCTCAACCGGGGGAGGCTCGGACGGAGTCGGCGGCACAGCGGTCGGCACGGGAGTCGGCGCAGGGACCGGATCGGCCGGCGCCGGTGGCTCGACCGGAGCCGGGGCCGGAGCCGGGGCCGGGGCTGGAGCCGGGGCCGGGGCGGGCGTCGGGCT
>JACCYI010000286.1 GCA_013696535.1 Solirubrobacterales bacterium | reverse complement strand
CGGCGAAGACGTGCTCGAGCGCGTGGCCACCCTGGTCGACCTTGCGGTCGGTCCGGTCGAACCGACCGCCTTGCTCACAGAATCCGGCCTCTCGGAATCAAAGCTCACCGCCGCCGTATCGCGGCTGGAGGACGCAGGCGCCCTCGACGTGCTCCCGAGCGGTCAGATCGTCGAGGCGCGTGACTCCCCCGACGTCAGGACGGCGGTGGCCGATGCCGTGGTGATCGAGGAACAGCGCCGCACGTTCGATCGCTCGCGCCTCGAGATGATGCGGGGCTACGCCGAGACCCGCGAGTGCCGACGCTCCTTCCTGCTCTCCTACTTCGGTGAGCCGTATGAGGCGCCGTGCGGGAGCTGCGACAACTGCGACGACGGCCTCTCCGACGCGCCGCCACTCGGGATCCCGTTCGCGGTCGGAAGCCGCGTGGCGCACGGGCAGTGGGGCGTGGGCGTCATCCAACGCTACGACGAGGAGACGGTGGCGGTGCTCTTCGACGACGTGGGCTACAAGACGCTGGCGCTTGACATCGTGGTCGAGCGCGCCCTGCTCACCCAGATCTGACCGCGGCCAGGACCTCGGCCGCGACGGCCGCGGCCGCGTCGGGCCGGGCGATGGAGAGCGACGCGTTGCTCATGGCCGCCATTCGGGCCGGATCGACCAGGAGGCACCCGACCTCGCGTGCGAGTCCGTCCGGTGTGAGCTCAGAGTCCGTGAACACGATCGCCGCTCCCGCGCGCTCCATCCAGCGGGCATTCTGGGTCTGGTGGTCGGCAGACGCGTGCGGGTAGGGCACGAGGACGGCCGGGAGGCCGTAGGCGGCGATCTCGAACACCGACCCGCCGGCGCGGGCGACCACCAGGTCGGCCGCCAGAAGGGCTCGGCCGAAGGGCTCGAAGTAGGGCCGCAGGTCGTAGTGCGGGCCGGGAGCGCTGAGCTCACCGAAGTCACGATGCCCCGAGAGGTGCAGGACGCGGAAGTTCGCGCCGGTGAAGGCCGCCACGGCCGCCCGGTTGATCGAGCGGGCTCCGAGCGAGCCTCCGAAGACGAGCACGCAGGTGTCGTGGACGTCGAGGCCGAATTGCGCTCGGGCGCCAGCGCGGTCCGTCTCAAGCGGTGGAACCGGTCGGCCCGTGAGCTCATAGCGGGAGCCGTCGCGTCCTCCGATAGGAAAGGCGAGACAGACCCGCCGGGCCCGTGGTGCCAGCAGGCGGTTCGTTAGCCCGAGATGGGAGTCCGCTTCGGTCAGTATGAGCGGGATGCGCCGCGCGATCGCGGCGAGCCCGACCGGCCCGGCGACGTATCCACCACCGCCGAGCACCACATCGGCCTGGCGGTCAGCCAGGATGCGCCGCGCCGTGGCGACCGCCCGCGCCGCCCTCCCGACCGCCCGCGCCGCCTTGAGCGGATTGGAGCGGCTGATGCCCTCGACGCGCATAGAATCGATGGGGTAACCCGCCGCCGGGACAAGCTCCGCTTCGGCGCGTTCTCCACCGACGAAGGTGACCTGGGCGCCCTTAGCCCGCAGCGCGTCGGCGACCGCGATCGCCGGGACCACGTGCCCGGCCGTCCCGCCGGCGGCGATCACGATCCTCGGCGGCGCTGCTCCGGGAGCGTTCATCGCGTCGCGAACCTGCGGGCATCGAGCGCAGATGCGCCGATCCGCCACCGGCGACGTTGAGCAGGATGCCCATCGAGCAGAGCAGCACGATCAGCGAAGTCGAGCCGGAGGAGATGAATGGCAGCGGCACGCCCGTGAGCGGGGCGAGACCGAGGACGGCGTAGACGTTGAGCAGGGCTTGGCACAGGATGAGCGAGGTGATGCCGGCGGCCACGAGTTTTGCGTACGCGCCCTCGGCGGCCTTTGCGGTTCGCAAGCCGGCGTAGGCGATCATGCCGTAGAGCGAGAGAAGACAGCAGACTCCCACCACCCCCAGCTCCTCGCCGATGACCGCCAGAATGAAGTCCGTGTGGGCTTCAGGGAGGTAGAAGATCTTCTGCACCGACTGCCCCGGCCCAAGCCCGAAGACCCCGCCGGATCCGATGGCGATCTGCCCTTGAACCGCCTGGAAGCCCGACCCGGAGGCGTCGGCCCACGGGTTCACGAAGGCGGTCAATCGCGCCCGCCGGTACGGCTCGAGCAGCGCGAACAGGAGGACCAGGACCGCTCCGGCCCCTGCCACCAGGGCGAGCTGCCGCAACGGCACACCTGCGACGACCAGCATCGCGCCGATCGTGAAGCAGACGACCAATGCCGTTCCCAGATCGGGTTGCGCGAAGATCAGCAGCACCGCCGCCCCGGCCACGCCGATCACCGGCCCGAGCACACCCTTCAAGCTGCGGGCGATCCGGGGGCGGGCCGATACCACCGCCGCCACGTGGAGGACGAGCGCTAGCTTCATGACTTCTGAAGGCTGGAACTGCAGCGGACCAAAGCCGATCCAACGACGCGCACCGTTGATCTCCACCCCCAGCCCCGGGATCAGCACGAGCACGAGCAGGACGAAGGCGATGAGCACGAAGATCGGAGTTGCGTCGCGGACGAGCTGCAGGCCTCGCCGGGCCAGGAGCTGCATGCAGGCCAGGCCCACCGCTCCGTACGCGAGGTACTTCAAGAGGAAGCCCGTACCGTCGCCCGACCCCTCCAACAGTGTGCGCGCGGAGGACGCCGAGTAGACCATCACGGCACCCCCGGCGAGCAGGCAGAAAGTGGCCGTGAGCAGGAGGCGGTGCTCGAGCGGTTGGGGGGTCTTGGGCGCCCTGGGCGCCCTGGTTCGGCGCGTGCGCAGGCGTGACGGTGCGAGGCCCATCAACCGTGTGTTCGACGCCTCAGGGCCCATACCTCGCGGCAAGCGCCCGAAAGTGATCGCCTCGCTCCTCGAATGAGCTGTATTGGTCATAGGAGGCACAGGCCGGCGACAGAATGATGATCTCGCCAGGAGCGGCCGCGGCGCGCGCCGCCGAAACCGCCCGCTCGAGGTCTGAGCACGCACGTCGGGGCACGCCCGTGCCGGCGAGCGCCTCGCCGATCTCCGGTCCTGCCTCACCGATCAGGTACACCGCACGACACCGTTGCCTCACAGGACGTTCGAGCGGGTGGTAGTCCGACCCCTTGCCGCGCCCACCGAGGATCACGTGCACGCCGCCCGCGAACGACCCGATGCCCACCGCGGCGGAGGCCACGTTCGTGGCCTTTGAATCGTTCACGTACAGAACCCCGCCGATAGTCGCGACCTCCTCCAGGCGGTGCGGAACTCCCCGGAAGGACTCGAGCCCGCCTCGGACCGCCGGCGGCTCCACCCCCCGGGCGAGGCAGACCGCGGCCGCCGCCATGGCGTTCTCCAGATTGTGGGCGCCTCGGAGGCGGATCGCCTCCGTCGGCATGAAGGCCTGCTCCTCCCACCACAGCTGCCCTGCGCGGCTCGCGAGATCGGCCTCCGGCCCGGCACCGAAGCGCACCAGCCGGGCGGCGCCGCCGTGATCCTGGCGCGAGTCGAATCCGAGCGGCGCGACAGCCAGAGCGCCCGCGGGCTGGCGGGCGAAGATCTCGAGCTTGGCGGCGCGGTAGGCCTCGAGGGAGCCGTGGCGATCGAGATGGTCCTCGGTGACGTTCAGCATGACGGCGGCGTCGGGCGCGAAGGCGACCGTGTCCTCGAGTTGAAACGAGGAGGCCTCGACCACCACCACGCCTTCGGGTGGCGGCGAGCCGGCCAGAGAGCTGAGCGCCGTGCCGACGTTACCCGCGACTTCGACCGGCACTCCCGCTTGACGGTGGACGTGGCCGATGAGCTCGGTTGTGGTGGTCTTCCCGTTCGAGCCCGTGACGGCGATGCACGGGTTCGGCAGCAGGCGCCATCCGAGCTCGAGCTCCCCGAGCACCTCGACCCCCCGCTCGCGAGCGGCGGCCACCACGGGGGCTTGAGCGGGAACGCCCGGGCTCTTGACCACCGAGTGGGCGTGTCCGAGCAGCTCGAGGCCGTCCGTGTCGGGCCACACCTCCACTCCGGCGGCTTCGAGTCGGTGCCGGACCTCATCGGACACGGCGCCCGAGTCGCACCCGGCGACCTCGACGTCGCGTGACCGCAGGGCCAGCGCTGCCGCGATTCCGGACCGCGCCAATCCCACCACGAGATACGGTCCTGAGGGCGGCGGCGGGCGATCGAGCACGGCGCGGCCGAGGGGATGCATGGCGTCATTGAACTCAAGAGTCCGGACGGGCGGGCCGGGCTCCGGGCTCCGCCGGACGCAAACGGGCAGCGGCGGGCGCCTTTCCGCCGGCGAACTCGAGGCCTTCGGCTTCCAGGCGCCGGCGCACTTCCGCCGGATCGCCGAGCGCTGTCGCTCCAACCGTGCCGTCCGACTTGAGCACCCGGTGAGCGCCCGGAAGCCCGAGGCGGACGAAGCGCTGGTTCAGCGTGCGGGCGTGGACGTCGGTCCCGCCCGCCGCACGGGCGACGTCGCCGTAGCTCATCCAGCCACCCGGCGGGATCGCGTCGAGTATGGCGGGCAGCGCATCGGGGTCCATGGCGGGCTCCTGGTGTAAGAGGTGTTTGTCGGATGGCTCGACGCTATGGCCGGCGAAGCCGATCTCCGGCTCCAGCGCGTCAAACGACGCACTTCAGGAACTCAATTGGCACAGACGGCAGCGGAGCGGGAACGTCGTATACGCCCGGGCCCCCGCTGGTCGCCTACCCGGACGCCGGGTCCAGACGGTCGGGCGCGTTTCAGTTCGGGATCGACTGCTGAAAGAGCGTGAAGCCGATCGCGCTGCACACGGAGGCCACGATCCAGAAGCGCAGGATGATCTTGGTCTCAGACCAGGCCTTCAGCTCGAAGTGATGGTGTATGGGCGCCATCAGGAACACACGCTTGCGGAAGGCCTGGAACGAGAACACCTGGATCAGCACGGACAGTGCCTCGATCACGAAGATCCCGCCGAGGATGGTCAGCAGCACTTCGGTCTTGGTCATGACCGCGAGCCCCGCCACCGCCCCGCCGAGCCCGAGCGACCCGGTGTCTCCCATGAAGATCGAGGCGGGAAAGGAGTTGAACCACAGAAAGCCGACGCAGGCACCCGCAAGGCATGCGGCCACCAGGGCCAGCCCCTCCTGCTGCGTGGTGAAGGTGATCCCGATGTAGGCCAGCAGGACGATCGCCACCGATCCGGCCGCCAAGCCGTCGAGACCGTCCGTGAGGTTGACCGCCGACGTCGTGCCCGCCACTACGAGGTAGATGAAGACCGGATAGAAGTAGCCAAGATCCACCTGGGCGTCCACCACGCGGAGCTTCACCGTGTCGGGCAGATCGGCGAGCCGCGTGGCCACGAGCCAGAGCCCGATCGAGATGAGCAGGGTGACGGCGAGCTTCGTCCGCCCCCGAAGCCCGAGCGAGCGACGCTTGATGAGCTTCGTGTAGTCGTCGGCGAAGCCCAGCAGGGCGCAGGCTATGGCCACGCCGAAGACGCCGATCGCCCGCTCATCGCCGTCCCACAGCAGGAGGAAGGGAACCGCGATGGCGGTGAAGATGATGATGCCGCCCATCGTCGGCGTGCCCGCCTTGGCGTGATGCTCCTGGGGGCCGTCCTCGCGGATGTGCTGCCCAAACTCGCGGTCCCGCAGGAACTCGATGAACTTCGGGGAGAGGAACACGCAGATCAGCAGGGATGCGGTGCCGGCGATCAGGACCTCCCCCATCAGCTCGTATCTCCGAGGTGGCTCAACGCATCGGCGACGGCCCAGAGCCCGACGCCGTTTGACGCCTTGACCAGCACGAGGTCGCCCGGCTCGATCAGCTCGCCGACCAGCGCGGCCGCTTCGTCGGCGCCGCCTACCGCGTGGGCCTCGCCGTCGAAGGTCTCGAGCATCGCGACGGCCCTCGATCCCACGGTGATGAGCAGTTCGACGCCCGCCGCCCGGGCGTGGACGCCGATCTCGCGGTGGAGCTCGAGCTCACCCGCCCCAAGCTCGAGCATGTCGCCCAGCACCGCGACGCGGCGGCCGGCCGGATCCTGCGTCGCCAGATCGTCAAGGGCGGCGCGCATGGAGGGCGGGCTGGCGTTGTAGCAGTCGTTGATGACGACGGACCCGTTCGCGAGCGCCACACGCTGGCCTCGCATGGGCGAGAAGGTGACCTCGATGCGGCCCGAGGCCCGGACGCCGACCGCCCGCGCGGCCGCCAGGGCGGCGAGGCTGTTCATGAGCTGAGGGCCGGTGGTGAACGGCAGCTCGACTACGGCCTTCTCGCCACCGAGCCGCGCCACACGGCCGGGCTCCTCCCACGACGCGTCCGCGGCGGGTCCACCGAAGGTCACGACACGCAAGCTCTCGCGCAGAAGCCCGGAGAGCAGCGGCTCGCCATCGGGGACGATCGCGGTCGCCCCGTCGCGCATGCCCTCGAGAAGCTCCCCCTTGGCCCTCGCCACCCCCGCAAGCGATCCGAGCTGCTCGAGGTGGACGGGCCCGATGTTCGTGATGACCCCGACGTCGGGCTCGCAGATGGCTGTCAGCTCGGCTATCTGCCCCCGGGCGCGCATGGCGAGCTCGAGCACGAGCACCTCGGTCCCCGGCGGGGCGGACAGGAGCTCGAGGGGCAAACCGATCTCGGTGTTGAAGTTGGCCCGGCTCGCCACGACAGGGCGGTGCGGGGCGATCACGGCGGCGATCAGATCCTTCGTCGAGGTCTTGCCCACCGATCCCGTGACGGCGATCACGTCGGCGGCGAGCTCTCTGCGCCAGGCCCGTGCGAGTCCGTGCAGCGCGAGGAGCGGGTCCGGGGCGACGAGCACGGTGCCTGAACCGCGCTCCGCCAGATCACCACCCCACTCCGGCCGCACCAGAACACCCCACGCCCCTGCCTCGAGCGCCGCGCGCGCAAAGCTTCCTCCGTCCGCGTGCTCGCCCTGCAGGCCGATGAAGAGGTCGTCCGGAGTGATTGCGCGCGAGTCGACGACCGCCCGGGCCGGGCCTCCGCGGCCGGCATCACCGCGCGACAGGAGCTCGGCGCCGGCCGCTTCCGCCAGCGTCTGGGGGTTCCAACCTCGCATCGCTCAGGTTCGCACGGCGCGCAGCGCCTCGCGGGCTACCGCGACGTCGTCGAATGGCTCCTTGCGACCTGAGGCGAACTCCTGGCCTTGCTCGTGGCCCTTGCCGGCGATCAGCACGACGTCGCCGGGTTCGGCCAGCTCCATGGCGCGGGCGATCGCGCGACGCCGGTCGAGATCGCTCTCCACCCCTGCCAGGGGCCCCGGAGCGATCCCCGCCAGGATCTCGGTGATGATCGCCTCGGGCCGCTCAGAGCGCGGATTGTCCGAGGTCACGATCGTGCGGTCTGCCCAACGAGCGGCGATCGCGCCCATCTGCGTCCGCTTGCCCCGGTCACGGTCGCCGCCGCATCCAAACACGCAGATCACGCGGCCCGCCCGCTCGCCGGCAAGCTCGCGCGCCGCCAGAAGCACGTTCTCGAGTCCATCCGGAGTGTGCGCGTAATCCACCAGCACGGCGAAGGGCTGCCCGGCGTCGACCGGTTCAAAGCGCCCCGGCACGCGACCGGCTTCCTGGAGTGCATCGACGATCACGGCATCGGCCACCCCGAGCGCTCGCACAACGGCGACCGCCCCAAGCACGTTGGCGACGTTGAAGCGGCCCGGCAGCGGCGAGTGCACCTGCAGCGAACCATCCGGCGTCTGGAGCGCGAAGTCCGAGCCCGCCAGGCCGGTCCGCACGTCCGTGGCCGTGTAGTCGGCCGGCCGCTGCAGCGCGAACGTCACCGTATCGGGGTAGCCCTCCGCCAGCCGGCGCCCCCCGTCGTCGTCGACGTTGGCGATGCGGACCGCGGGCGGGTCGGGCGTTCCTTCGAACAGGCGCCGCTTGGCCTGGAAGTAGGCCTCCATGGTGGGATGGAAGTCCAGGTGGTCCTGGGTGAGGTTGGTGAACAGCGCGACGGCGAAGTGGATGCCGTCCACGCGGTGCAGCTCGAGGGCATGGGAGGAGACCTCCATCGCGCATGCGTCGTCGCCCGCCTCGAGCATCGCCCGGAACACAGGTTGAAGGTCGATGGCCTCGGGCGTCGTGCGCTGGGCCTCGAGATCCCTCCCCCCCACCACCGACTTCACCGTTCCCAACAGGCCGCATGAGCGCCCGGCGGCTTCCAGCAGCGCCCGGATGATGAAGGCCGTGGTGGTCTTCCCGTTCGTCCCGGTGATGCCGACCACGGGCAGCTCCAGGGTGGGCATACCGCAGAAGCGCGCGGCCGCCAGGGCCATGGCGCTGCGGACCTCGGGCACCACAACCTGTGGCGCCTCGAGCGCGAGCTTGCGCTCGACCACCAGCGCCGAGGCGCCGCGCCGCACGGCATCGGGCGCGAAGTCGTGGCCGTCCCGAGTGAAACCGGGGACGCAGAAGAAGAG
>JACCYI010000268.1 GCA_013696535.1 Solirubrobacterales bacterium | reverse complement strand
CCTCGCAAGAGCGGTGAGCTGTGGCGCGCGGTGGTGTCGCCTTCGAGCTTGAGCGCTTCGGGTGGACCGGCGGAGGATCGGGGCTCGAGGTTGCGGGTCGATGGCGGGCGCCTCGCCCCCGCAGGCTCGGGCCGGCGACCCTTGCCGTCGACGAGGACGGGCGCCGGCTTCTGCAGCCCATCATCGTCACGGGTGACGTTCTGGCCGACCCGGAGCCCACGCTCTGGCGAGCGGAGTACCGTTGGCCAGGGGGAAACCTCGGCTCCTTCGAGCTAGAAGTCGGCTCGAACCTGATCATCGAGCTCCCCGCGCCGGGGGGATCTCCGCCGCGAGGCGAGCGATCCGGTGCGACCGACTTCGATCCCGTTCGTGCCGAGCTCGAAGCTGCCCGCCGGCAGCTCGCGGCCAATCGCCTCGAGACGGAGCGCCTGCGCGATGATCTGGCGGAGTTCCGGCATGAGGCCTTCGAGCGCGAGCAGGCGACGGAGTTCCTGCGACTGGCCCAGGCGACGGCTGAGGCCGAGCGGAAGGCGGTGCGAGTCGCGCGGGAGGAATCGGCGGCACGCCGGGCGGCCGGATCTGCCCCGGGCGCGCAGCCCAAGTCAGCTGCGGAGTCGGCGCGAGAGGAAGGCGCGGCTTTGCGTCTCGAGCTCGAGCGGTTCCGCGAGGAGGCCGCAGCGGTGCTGTTGGAGGCGGACCGCGCGCGCGACGAGCTGGTCGTGGTGCGGGCTCGTGCGGGGGCGGCGGAGGAGGAAGCTCGAGATCGGGAGCGAGCGCTGGAGGAGGAGCGCAACGCCGCGATCGAGCAGGCGCAGCAACTGCGGGTACGGCTCGCCGCCCCCGACACCGTCACGACTGCGCTCCCGGTCTCCGCGGAGCCCGAGACCACCGAGTCGGAGGCCACGGAGCCGCTCACCATGGAGCCGGACACCCGGGCGGAACCGTCGGGAGAGCAGTTCGAGACCCGCCCCCCGGCTCAGGAGCTGGAAGACGAGGCAACGGACACCCTCGTCCTCACGAACCCGCGCCACCGCGCACCGGTGCACCAGTTCCGGCCGCGGGTCTTCGTGGTCGCGCAGCGCACTCCGCCGGTTCCACGACGCTACGCGGAACGTCCGCCCAAGGACTCGCCGGCGCTGCGTGCCATCGCCGGAGTGCTCCTCCTGCTTCTCGCCATCGTGCTGGTGACCGTCCTGGTCATCGTGGCCTGACTCCCGCTCACGCTCCGTAGGTCACCGGCTCGAGGGGCAGGGACTGGGGTTCGAAGCGTTCGAGCAGCGCCCGTGCGTCGAGAGTCTCGTCGCCAGGCCGCGCGAGCCCGAGCGAACTCGCGATCCACCTCAATGCGAGCTCCGGCGCCATGTCGCGCAGCGTCACGCTTCCGTGGCGCTTGGCGAGCCGCGCTCCGTCCGGCCCCAGCACGAGTGGCACGTGCGCGAACCTCGGCGCTTCGAGTTGCAGCAGACCGGCCAGCCGTAGCTGACGCGGCGTGGTGTCGAGCAGGTCGGCACCACGGACCACCTCATCGATCCCCTGCGCGGCATCGTCGACCACCACCGCGAGGTTGTAGGCGAACGCCCCGTCGGTGCGGCGCACGACGAAGTCATCGACCCTCCCGCGCCGAGGTCCCATGATCCGGTCGTGGAATTCGATCTCCGTCCCTCCGGCGCGCACGCGCAGCGCAGCCCTGCGGCCGGCGTTCGACCGGCGGGCCCGCTCCTCGTCCGATAACCGGGCGCAGGTACCGGGATAGGCTCCGTCAGGCGACAGGCCGTGCGGGGCCGAGACCGCTTCGCGGATCTCGGCGCGGGTGCAGAAGCACTCGTACACGAGGTCAGCTGCGCGGAGGCGATCCACGGCCGACTCATAGACCTCCGTGCGCTCTGATTGGAATTCGACCGTCCCGTCCCAGTCGAGCCCGAGCGCCGCCAGGTCTGCGAGCTGGCGCTCGGCAGCCCTGGGTCGGACACGTCCCGAGTCCAGGTCCTCCATCCGCACGAGGAATCGGGCACCGGCGAAGCGCGCGAACAACCAGGCCAGCACGGCTGTGCGCAGGTTGCCCAGATGGAGGTCGCCGGTGGGGCTCGGCGCGAATCGGCCGGCGGGGGGCAGGGCGCTCATCACTCCAATGATGGCTTCGGAAGGATCACGGCGTCCCCCGTCGAAAATGCCCTCCGCCATGCCGAGGACCGTCACGATGCCGCCCGCCGCTCAGGGCCACCAGAACCTGTCGTCGTACATCACGTCGCGCTTCGACGAGTTCTCCCGCTCCCAGAAGGACGTGGCGCAGTACGTCGTCGACCATCTCGACGAGGTCGCCTTTCATACCGCCGAGGAGCTCGCCCGCCGCGCTTCCACCTCGTCCTCGACGGTCGTGCGCTTCTCCCAGTCACTCGGCTTCGAGGGCTTTCCAGAGCTCCAGGCCGCGGCACGCGACGAGTACCGCCGGCGACCGAACGGCCCGCACGGCATGGAGACCGTGTCGCCGCTCTTCTCGCTCGACCAGAGCCCCTTCGAGTCAGCGGTCGCCGCCGATCACGTCAACGTCGAGGAGACGGCGCGCAGGATCTCGCGCTCCCAGATCGATGCGGCCGTGGAATCGGTCGCCACCGCTGACCGTGTGCTGATCGCGGGCACGGATCAGATGGCGTTCTTCGCCTCTTACCTGCGACATCTCCTCATGCTGCTCGACGTGCGTGCGGAGATCGCCGCCTCACCGTCGCAGGAGGCACTCTCCCGGCTGGGTCGCATCGACGAGCAGACGCTGGTCGTCGGCTTGAGCGCGGGTCGCCCACACCCACTCGTGGTGCGCGCCATGAAGATCGCGCGACATCGCCGTGCGGGAACTCTGGCGATCGTGGACGCGACCCTCTCGGAGGTCTCCAAGCTCGCCGACCGTACCCTCTACTACTCGTCGAACTCACCCGCGTACGTGCGATCCCACGTCGGACTGCTGTCGTTGCTGCAGGCGCTCGCATACGGCGTCTACGCCCGCGACGCGGCGCAATACGACGACCGCATTCGCGCCTTCAAGCTCAAGTAGCGGGAGAAACGGCTTCTCCTCGTCGGGGGTGTAGCGTCCGCCTCGGTAGCCACCCACCGAGGAGGGGATGCTCATGCCATCAGATCTTGCCGTGTTCGCGGCACCCGGACGATACGTCCAGGGTCGGGGCGCCGTCGCGACGCTCGGATCTGAGCTCGAACGGCTCAAGGTCGCAAAGCCGTTGATCCTGCTCGATCCGGGGGTGCGCGACGTGATCGGGAGCGCCTTCACGGGGCTCGCGGATGCCCGGGTCGTCGATTTCAGCGGCGAGTGCTCGCCGGGTGAGATCGACCGTGTCGCCGCGATCGCGTCCGACTTCGGCGCGGACGTCGTCGTCGGTGTCGGTGGCGGCAAGGCACTCGACACCGCCAAGGCGGTGGCCCATCCCGCTGACCTGCCGCTGGTCATCGTGCCGACCATCGCCTCCACCGACGCCCCGACCAGTGCCCTGTCCGTCATCTACGACGATGACGGAGCGTTCCTGGAGTACCGCTTCTGGGGCGGCAACCCCGACGTCGTCCTCGTCGATACGGACGTGATCGCGAAGGCTCCGGTCCGCTTCCTGGTCGCGGGCATCGGTGACGGGCTCTCGACGTGGTTCGAAGCCGACGCTTCGTCTACGACGCGTGCGCCGGCGATGGCGGGTGGAGCGCCGCTCCAGGCCGCGCTCACCTTGGCCCGTCTCTGCTATGACACCCTGCTCGAGCATGGCGTTCCCGCGCGCCAGGCGGTCGAGCGCAAGGTCGTGACACGGGCGGTCGAGCGGGTCGTAGAAGCCAACACGCTGCTGTCGGGGCTCGGCTTCGAGTCCGGTGGGTTGGCGGCCGCCCACTCGATCCACAACGGCCTCACCGTGCTGCATGAGACGCACGGGTTCTGGCACGGGGAGAAGGTCGCCTTCGGTGTGATCTCGATGGTGGTGCTGGAAGGCCGGCCGACGGCCGTTCTCCAGGAGCTGGTCGACTTCTGCCTCGAGGTCGGCCTGCCGGTCACACTCGGCGACCTCGGTGTCGACCCCGACGAAGTGGATCTCGGCAAAGTTGCCGAGGCGGCGTGCGCCGAGGGCGAGACGATCCACAATCTCCCGTTCGCAGTGGACGAGGCGATGGTGGTCGACGCGATGCTCGCGGCAGACGTGTATGGACAGGAGCGCCGGGCGCTGCTCGAACGCTCGCGACTGCTGCCGGAGGTCGCCGCGTAGCGAGCCGGAAGGACGAATGGCCGCGGGGGAATTGGCCTCCGCGGCACGGGTGCCGCAGCTACAGTCACATACATGCGCGATCAAGCCACGTTCCGTGTCAAGGCCGGCCTGGCCGAGATGCTCAAGGGCGGCGTGATCATGGACGTCGTCACCGCCGAAGAAGCCAAGATCGCCGAGGACGCGGGCGCGGTCGCCGTCATGGCGCTCGAGCGCGTGCCATCGGACATCCGGCGAGACGGCGGAGTCGCCCGTATGTCGGATCCCTCGATGATCCGCGGCATCCAGGAGGCGGTGACCATCCCGGTGATGGCCAAGGCCCGGATCGGCCACCTCGCCGAGGCCCAGGTGCTCGAAGCCCTCGAAGTCGACTACATCGACGAGTCCGAGGTCCTCACTCCGGCCGACGAGGCCAACCACATCGACAAGTGGGCCTACAAGGTCCCCTTTGTGTGCGGAGCGACGAACCTCGGCGAGGCGCTCCGGCGCATCGGCGAGGGCGCAGCCATGATCCGTTCCAAGGGGGAGGCCGGCACCGGGGACATCGTGGAGGCGGTCCGTCACATGCGCCGCATCCGCTCGGAGATCAAGCAGCTCAGCGTGATGGACGAGGCCGAGCTGGCCACCGCGGCCAAGCTGCACCAAGCCCCGCTGGACCTCGTCCGTGAGGTCGGCCACGCCGGTGGGCTGCCCGTGGTGCTCTTCTGCGCCGGCGGGATCGCCACGCCGGCGGATGCCGCCCTGATGATGCAGCTGGGCGCTGAGGGCGTCTTCGTCGGCTCGGGCATCTTCAAGTCCGAGGATCCGGCGGGCCGCGGTCGCGCCATCGTGGAGGCGACCACGCACTATCAGGATCCCGAACGCGTCGCCCGAGCCTCTGAAGGGCTCGGAACGGCGATGGCCTCGCTCGAGGCGCGCAAGCTCGACGAGCACCAGCTCCTCTCCAATCGCGGCTGGTAGCCCGTGGGTTCCCTGGTCGGCGTGCTCGCCCTCCAGGGGGACTTCGAAGCGCACGCGCGTGTCCTGACGGAGCTCGGCGCGAGGGTGCGCGAGGTGCGGGTGCCCGGCGACCTGGAAGCACTCGACGGGCTCGTGATGCCGGGCGGCGAGTCGACCACCATGACCCTCGGGATCGAGCGAGAGGGTCTCGCCGACCCGCTCCGCGAACTCGTGCGCGCCGGCACCCCCGTGCTCGGTACCTGCGCGGGAATGATCATGCTCGACCGCGAGCATCTCGGGCTCGCCGACTACACCTGCCGTCGTAACGCCTTCGGCCGGCAGCTGCACTCCTTCGAGGAGGATCTCGAGATCCCCGGGATCGAAGGGCGGGTGACCGCCGTGTTCATCCGCGCGCCCTGGATCGAGTCACACGGCGACGACGTCGAGATCCTGGCGGCCGTCGACGGCCACCCGGTGGCCGCCCGTCAGGGCAAGCTCCTCGTGATCTCGTTTCACCCGGAGATCGCGGGGGAGACCCGGGTGCATGAGCTCTTCCTGAGCGGCGTCTCATGAGCGACGACGCCGTCCTCTACTTCACCCGTCACGGAGAGTCGGTGGCCAACGCCTCAGACAAGGCGGGCGTCAGACGCCCGGCGGACTCCGATCGCCTGTCTGACCGCGGCTGGGAGCAAGCCCGTGGTGTCGGCCGGCGTCTGAAGGGGATGGAGCTCGACCTCATCGTCTGCTCGGACATGCGCCGGGCGCGCGAGACGGCCGCGGGCATCGCCGAAGTCCTCGATCTTCCCGTCGAGGTGGACGCGGACCTGCGCGAGGTCCAGCAGTCAGACGCCTTCGAAGCCGCCTCGCCGCACTTCGGCGACACGGGCAACTTGAACTGGATGCCCGACCATCCGACGGACTTCGCCGAGCCCGGCGCCGAATCGTTCGACGACATCGTGACGCGCGTCCACGCCGTCCAGGAGCGCCTCACCGAGCGCGCGAGCGCGCAGCACTTCGTCACGGTCAGCCACTTCGGCTTCCTGCACTTCTTCCTTGGAGCGGTGCTGTTCGGCGAGGACTTCGGCCCTGAGCACTTCAAGCCGCTCTACAACGCGGGGCACGCCAACACGGGGATCTCGATCTTCGAGCGACGGCGCCGCACGATGGACAGCATGGTGTTCGACGGTTGGAGCCTCACCACCTGGAACGACCAGGCACATCTGTGAGTCACACCACGAGGCCGTGACGGAGGGTGTTCTCGGTCACCACCCGCGGCTCGACGAACTGCATGAGGTAGCCCGGACCGCCCGCCTTGGTACCCGTCCCCGACAGGCGGTTGCCGCCGAAGGGCTGGCGTCCGACCATCGCCCCGGTGATCTCGCGGTTGACGTACAGGTTCCCGACCGGAGAGCGCCCGACGACGTAGTCCACCGTGTCGGGGTTGCGCGAGAAGAGCCCGCCGGTGAGCCCGTACGGGGAGGCGTCGACGCGGTCGCACGCCGCCTGCATGGAGGCGACGCGCTCGATCGCCAGCAGCGGCCCGAAGACCTCCTCCGCGAGGACCGCGGAGTCGGGCGGCAGATCGATCGCGACGCTCGGGGTGGCGAACCAGCCGTTCTCGGGGACGCCCGCCGCGCGGGCGGCGATCCGTCCCGATCGCTCGGCTTCGGCGACGTATCGCTCGACTCGCTCCTGGGCTTCGCGCTCGATGACCGGCGGGACGTCTGAACCGAGGTCTGACGCCTGGCCGACCTGCAGAACCTCCACCGCGCCCGCCAACCGCTCGACCAGGCCGTCGTGCACCGCCTCGTGCACCAGCACGCGAGCCGCAGCCGAGCACTTCTGCCCGGCGTAGCCGAACGCCGACTTCACGAGGGCTGGAACCACCTCGTCGAGGTCTGCGTCGGCGTCGACGATCACCGAGTTCTTGCCGCCCATCTCGGCGATCACCCGCTTGAGGTGCTTCTGGCCGTCGCGTACCTCGGCCGCGGCGCGCAGGATCTCGAGCCCGACGGCGCCAGACCCGGTGAAGGCGATGGTGTGGACCCGGGGATCGGCCACCAGCGCCGCGCCTACGTCGCCTTCACCGGGCAGGAAGCCGAGGACGCCGGGGGGTACGCCGGCGTCACGAAGGGCGTCGACGAGCACGCTCGCGCACCCCGGGGCCTGTTCGGCGGGTTTGAGGATCACCGAATTGCCCGTGGCCAGACCGGCGGCCACCATTCCGCATGGAATGGCCACGGGGAAGTTCCACGGCGAGATCACAGCGACGATCCCGCGCCCGGCCCAGCGCAGTTCGTTGCGCTCCCCGGGCATCTGCAGCAGCTCCGAGCCGTCGTCCAGCGCGATCGCGCCACGGGCGTAGTACTCGAGGAAGTCGATTGCCTCGCACACATCCGCGTCGGCTTCGAGCCACGGCTTGGCGGTCTCGCGGACGGCGAGCGCGGCGATCCTCAGACGGTCCCGTCGCAGGATCGCCGCAGCACGCAGGAGGATCGCGGCGCGCTCGGAGACCGGCCGATCCCGCCAGCCCGGCGCCGCGTCACGGGCGGCCTCGAGCGCCGCGTCGACGTCGGCCGGGGTGGCGACCGCAGACCGTGCCACGACCCGCTCGGGCGCACCCGGATCAGTCGACACCAGTGCGTCATCCGCGCGCGAGCCTTCGCCGACTCGAACGGGCACGGAGAGGGGGAGCGTCGAGTCCACTGCCGCCAGCTCGTCGTCGAGCGCGGCGCGCACGGGCGCGCGGCGGAGCTCGAGCACCGGCTCGTTGTGAAACGGCTCGAGCATCAGAGGGCGGCGGCCGGCTCACCGAGCGGCGCGGCGGGTTCCTGCCCGGGCGGAGCCAGCAGCTTCTCGACCGCCGCTCCGCGCGCCTGCTCCTGGAGGAACGAGTCGTTGCTCGTGTTCTCGAGCAGACGCCGCACCAGGTACGCCATCCCGGCCACCAGGTCTCCCACTGGGCAGTATGCGCGCACCCGCATCCCGTGGGCGGCCAGCGCTTCCTGAAGCGGATCGCCGAGGCCGCGGAGGATCTGCAGCTCGATGTCCGTGTCCTGGCCGCCCGCCAGGCGGTTGTAGGCAAGAGCATGGGACACCGAGCGCAGGTTGTGGGACGCGATCGCGACCCGCACCCCACCCTCGCGCTGTGCGTCCACCAGTCGCCGGGTGAGCCCCTCGAAGTTGCGATCACAATCGGCCTTGACCTCGAATACGGGCACGCTCCAGCCGTGCTGCTGGGCGTCCACGACCTCGTGATCCCAGTAGGCCCCCTTGACGAGCCGCACCGTGAGCGGATGCTCACGCTCGGCTCCCGGCCCCGCGCTGCGCCATCGGAGGATGGTGTCGAGCGACTGCGGCGAGTCGCGCAGGTAGGCCTGCAGGACCATCCCGGCCGACGGGCCATCGCGGAACTCGGGCTCTGACAGGAGCTCGAGGACCAGCTCGAGCACCGCGTCGCGTGAGTCCATCGACTCCATGTCGATGTGCAGGTGGGCGCTCACGCGATGGGCGTGGCGCAGCAGCTCGCGCAGGCGCCCGGCGGCGTCGCGCTTGCCGCGCTCGGGGGCCTCGGCGCGCAGCAGCGGCGTGAGCGCGGAGACCTTCACGGAGAGATTGGCTCGTGCCAGTGGGCCCTGGGGATCGGATTGAAGCTGTGGTCGCTCCGGCCAATCGGACGCCGCGCGCGGGAGGATGTCGAGCGCCTGGGCGCAGCGTTGGGCGTAGCGGTCGGCTTCCGCCTGGGTGACCGTGGCTTCGCCGAGCAGGTCGACCGAGCTCGCCACGCCGTCCTTCCAGAGGCCACGCAGCACCCCGAGGGCGGCCTCGGGGCTCTCGCCGATGATGAAGCGATGCGCCATGTGCTTGACCCCGGTCGCCGAGGCCATGCCGAGCGCCCGTCGCCCAGCGCGGCTGTTGCCCATCTTCAGTGCGGCCGAGACGGGCGGCGGGACATCGTCGAGCTCGCCGAGGAAGCCGGTCAGGTGGCGCGCCAGATCGTCCAGTGAACGGCAGGCCGGCACGACGTCGACGAAGCGGAACAGCGCGGCCTTGAGCTCCGCGTCAGCGGAGGCGAGATCCATCGCCTTGGTGTCGAGTGCCTTGAGCGGATGCCGGGCTTGCGACGGCAGCGAGGCGGCGAGCCGCGACCCGACGGTGAAGATCTCCTGCTCGAGTGCGCGTTCGTCCATGCGGCAAGGCTACCCCGCGCTATGAATCCTTCATGCGCGTCGCGGTAGCCGCCGACGAGGACACGGGAGTCGCCCGCCTGCTCGTGGAGAAGCTCCGTGCCCGCGGCCACGAGCTCCTGCTTCACGGAGCGTTGTCCGTGGACGAGCGTACGGACTGGGCGTGGGCTTCGGAAGCCGCCGCTCGCGACGTCGCGGAAGGCCGCGCACAGCAGGGCGTGATCTGCTGTTGGACGGGGACGGGCGCCTCGATCGCCGCCAACAAGGTGCCGGGCGTCCGCGCTGCACTGTGCGGAGACGCGGTCACCGCCGAGGGCGCCCGACGGTACAACGACGCGAACGTCCTCGCCCTCTCCCTGCGCACCGTCTCGGCGGCGATTCTTTCGGAGATCCTGGACGCCTGGCTCGCCGGGGAGCCGTCAGCCAACGCTGACGACCGGGCCAACGTCGCCCATCTTGCAGAGCTCGAGCGCCCAGTGTGACGCTGCGCCGACGGCTTCCCCATTCGATCGGGGCCCGGGGGGCTGGCCGTTGGTCCGTGCGAATCGCGAGCCGGGGCTACCCCACGGGTAGCCCGCGGTAGCCATTCGCGGACGGACCGCGTCGAGGACAGCTCGAGCTGCCGGACCCCCGGCGAAGTCTCCTTCATCGCCCTGCCGCCCGAATGGTCTCGAAGCGCACGACCCCATCGTGCTCCACCTCGACCACTTCGGCGCGCTCGAGCAACATGTCCACGTGTCCGAGCACTTCAGAGAGCGTGAGATAGGCCTGCGTCACCGCGACGTTCCCCCACAGCGCCTGCGCGATCTCGTACGCCGAACTCGGGCGCTTCGCGATCAACCCGCCGATCTTCCGAGCCCGGCGCTCGTGCATCGCGAAGCGCTCGTCGATGAGCGTCGCGTGGTCGGTGATCGGCTCGCCGTGGCCGGGGAGCACCAACTGGGCCGGCATCGCACGCGTTTCCCGCAGCGACCGCATGTAGGTCCGCAGGGCGTGAGGCCGGTCGTCGTCCGGCGATCCCGACTTTCCCCCGAGGGGTCGCGAGAGGAGCGGGTTCGAGGAGATATGGGCGATCAGGTGGTCGCCGGCCAGCAGGACGCGGCGCTCCTCGTCCCAGAAGACCGTGTCCGACGGGGAGTGCCCGGGCCGGTGCAGCACCTGCAGGGTGCGGTCGCGGAACTGAAGCGCAGAGCCGTCCACGAGCGGGCGATCGACGTGAGCGGAGCCGCCCCACGCCCGGTAGGACAGCGACACGGAGCGCAGGGCGGTGACGACGTCGCGCGGGATGCCGTGGTGGAGCATGAGCGCTTCGGCGAGGACGTCGTCGCGTTCGGCGACGGCACCGAAGTCCTCCATCAGCGGCGCCAGCAGATCGAGTGCGCACACCTCGGCGCCCGAGCGCCGGACGAGGATGTCGACGAGCCCGAGATGATCGATGTGCTGGTGGGTGATGACGATGCGCTCGAGATCCTCCACGGAGTGCCCGTGGGCGGCGAGCGCCTGCTCGAGCTCGTCGAGCGCCTTACCTGAGTTCGGTCCGGTGTCGACGAGCGTGAGCGGCTCGTCCTCGATGAGGTAGCAGTTGACCCGCCCGACCGCGAAGGGCGTCGGGATCGCCAGGCGATGGATCTGGTTCACGGGCCGCTCAGCCGCGGATGAGTCCGAGCACTCGGTCGCGCTTCTCCTCCATGTCCTGTACTGACACGAGGCTCTCGAGGCACAACCGGAGCAGCGGCTCGGTGTTGGAGGCACGGACGTTGAAGTGCCAGTTCTCGTAGTCGACCGACACGCCGTCGAGCCGGGTGATCTCGCCGTCTGAGAACTCCGAGGCGAGCTGCTCCATCTTCGCCGCCGCATCCTCCACGTCCGAGTTGATCTCGCCCGAGATGAAGTAGGTCGAGTAATAGGGCTCGAGAAGCTCTGAGAGCGCCTTGCTCTCGTGACCGAGGAGCTCGAGGATCAGCAGGGCCGGCACGGTCCCGGAGTCGGCGTTGTAGAAGTCGGCGAAGTAGTAGTGGCCCGAGACCTCGCCTCCGAACACTCCGCCCTCGTCGCGCATGCGGGTCTTGAAGTAGGCGTGACCGACCCGATTCATGAGGGCGCGCCCGCCCGCCCGCTCCACCGTGTCGGCCACGGCTCGCGACGCGCGCACGTCATAGAGGATCTCCGATCCGGGCCGCTTGCGCAGCACGGACTCGGCGAGCAGCGCGGTCATGAAGTCCCCGTCGATGAAGCGGCCCCGGTCGTCGATGAAGAAGCACCGGTCCGCGTCCCCGTCCCAGGCGATGCCGAGGTCGGCGCCCTCCGCGAGGACCTTGTCGATGATGAACCGCCGGTTCTCAGGCAGGAGCGGGTTGGGCTCATGACCCGGGAAGTTGCCGTCCGGCTCCCAGTAGGTCGGCACGAGCTCGAGGTCCTCGAGGCCCTCGAGGATCGGGCCCACCATAGGTCCGGCCATTCCGCTGCCGCCGTCGAGGACCACCTTGAGTGGGCGGATCGCGGTTGCGTCGATGAACCCGAGCGCCCGCTCGCGGAACTCTTCGGCGACGTCGACTTCCTCGACGGTCCCTGCCTCGGCCGCCGGCTCGCCCAGCCCCGCCTCGATCTCCCGCCGGACGTCCTGGATGCCCGCCTCGCCCGAGAGGGCAATGGCCCCCGCCTTGACGAGCTTGGCGCCCGTGTAGGCCTTCGGGTTGTGCGACGCGGTGCACATCAGGCCGCCGTCGAGCTCGCGAGAGCCGACGAGGAAATAGAGCATCTCCGTGCCGACCATCCCGGCGTCGAGTACGTCCGCTCCTTCGGCGGTCATCCCGTCGCGGTAGCGAGCCGCGAGCTCAGGCGCGGTGAGGCGCATGTCGCGCCCGAGTCCGAGCCGGATGTCGCCCACCGGCTTGCCCGCACCCTTTGCGATCACTCGCGCGAAGGCACGGCCGACGGCCTCCGCCACGTCGCCGTCGATCTGCTCGCCGTAGAGCCCACGGACGTCGTAGGCCTTGAAGATCTCGGGTGGCGGTGTCGTCGGCATGGCGCGGGAGGATACGGCTGCACCGGCCGAAGTAGGATCTCCGGGATGGCCGGGCACTCCAAGTGGGCGGGGATCAAGCACAAGAAGGCAATCGTCGACTCGCGTCGCGGCAAGCTCTTCACGAAGCTCGCGCGCGCCATCACGGTCGCGGCGAAGGAGGGTGGCGGGGACGTGGACGGCAACCCGCGCCTGGGCCTCGCCGTCCAGAAGGCCAAGGATGCCTCGATGCCCAAGGACAACATCGAGCGCGCGATCGCCAAGGGTACGGGCGAAGGCGCCGACGCCGACTCGCTCGAGTCCGTGATGTACGAGGGTTACGGCCCGGCGGGCGTTGCGATCCTGGTGGAGGCGGTCACGGACAACCGCAACCGCACGGGCTCTGAGGTCCGCTTCCTGTTCGGGAAGCACGGCGGCTCGCTGGGCGAACCCGGGTCGGTCGCCTATCTGTTCGACAAGAAGGGCGTCGTGGTGGTCGACGCGGGGCGCTACTCCGAGGACGATCTGATGGTGGCGATCGACGCGGGCGCCGAGGACATCGGGCTCGACGATGACGTCTTCGAGGTGATCTGCGAGCCGGCGGACCTATCGGCGGTACGGAAGGCACTCGAGGCCGCCGAGATAGAGGTCGAGGCGGCGGAGATCGCCCAGCGGCCCAGGACCCGCGTGCCGCTCGACGAGCAGCAGGCCGGCAAGCTCATGCGGCTGATCGAGGGCCTGGAGGACCAGGATGACGTCGACGAGGTCCATGCGAACTTCGACGTGGACGCCGAGGTCCTCGAGCGCATGGCGGGCTGACCGGGAGGCGTCCGACCCGGCACGGAGAATCCCCTACGTGCGCATGATCGTCTTGGGAATCGATCCGGGGACCGCCAACACCGGCTTCGGTGTGGTCGGTCATCGCGATGGACAGCTCGTCGCCCTCGACGGGGGCGTGGTCCAGACCCCAGCGGCCGACGACCCGGGAACCCGGCTGGCGGCCATCCACGCCCGGATCGGCGCCCTGATGGATCGGTACGCGCCGGAAGCCGTCGCGGTCGAGGACTTGTACTTCGGCGCCAACGCCCGCTCGGCGTTCGCGGTCGGGCAGGCGCGCGGGGTCGTTGTACTCGCCGCGGGTCAGCGTGGGATCCCGTGCCGCTCCTATACCCCGCAGCAGGTCAAGGGCGCGGTCTGCGGCTCGGGGCGAGCCGACAAGGGCCAGGTCCAGCGGATGGTGCAGGCGCTTCTGTCGCTGTCCGAGCTCCCACGGCCCGACCACGCCGCCGATGCGCTCGCGGTGGCGATCTGCCACGCGAACGGCGCGCCGTTGCGCGCCGCGCTGCGCGTGCCGGCCGGAGCCGCGCGATGATCGCCCTCGTGTCCGGCGAGGTGGCGGTGCGCCGTGCCGACTACGTGGTGGTGGCGACGGGCGGAGGCGTCGGCTACAGGCTCGCGGTCTCGGCCGAGACCCTCCGCCACGTCCCCGCGGTCGGCAAGCCCGTTTCACTACACGCCCACCTGATCGTCCGCGACGATGCCCTGCAGCTCTACGGCTTTGCCGCGGAAGAAGAGCGCGACCTCTTCCTCCTGCTCATCGGAGTGCAGTCCGTCGGCCCGAAGGTGGCCCTCGCCGTGCTCTCCGGGGGCTCGCCGCGGGAGCTGCTCGGGGCGCTCGCCGCCGGGGACGCCGCTCGCTTTCAGGCTGTGCCGGGCATCGGCAAGCGCACCGCGGAGCGGATCATCGTCGAGCTGCGCGAGAAGGTCGGTGCCTCTGCGCCCGACGATCCGATCGTGGTCGCCCGAGGCGACGATCCCCGCTCGCTGGCGCGCGATGGGCTGATGGGTCTCGGATTCTCGCTCCAGGAGGTCGACGCCCTCTTGGAGGACGCCCCGGGCGAGACACCTGAGGACCTCATCGCCCACGCTCTGCGCGAGGCTCGGGCACGGTGACACCGACCGGGCCGATTCGCACACCGGGCGTGATCGCCGCTGATCTCGTCCACAGCACCGAGGCCACGCCGGAGGACGAGACCGAGCGCACCCTGCGGCCACGGCGGCTCGAGGACTTCGTCGGCCAGGAGGCGATCAAGGACCAGCTCGCGGTGTCCATCGAGGCCGCCCGCTCGCGCGGCGAGGCGCTTGACCACGTGCTCCTGGCCGGACCACCGGGACTGGGGAAGACCTCGCTGGCGCGCATCGTGGCCGACGCACTCGAGGTGCGATTCGTGCAGACCGCCGGCCCGGCCCTCGAACGCAAGGCCGAAGTCGCGTCGTTCCTCAGCGCGCTCGAGCCCCGTTCGGTCTTCTTCGTCGACGAGATACACCGACTGCCGCGGGCGCTCGAAGAGACGTTCTACCCGGCGATGGAGGACCACCAGCTGCCGATCACCGTCGGCGCGGGCGCCGGGGCCCGCGTCTTCACGCTGGACCTCCCGCCCTTCACCCTCATCGGGGCGACCACGCGGTCGGGCCTGCTCACCACTCCGCTGCGCGATCGCTTCGGCATCCAGCATCGTCTTGAGCACTACCGACCCGACGAGCTCGCCCGGATCGTCGTGCGGTCGGCCGGGGTCCTCGGCGTGGAGATCGAGTCGGCCGGGGCACGCGCGATCGCAGTCCGCGCCCGCGGGACGCCGCGGGTGGCGAACCGGCTGCTCAAGCGCGTGCGAGACTACGCCGAGGTTCGCCGCGGCGGCCTCATCGACGCCGAGGTGGCCGACGCGGCCCTTGACCTGCTAGGCGTCGACAGCGAGGGTCTGGACCGGCTGGATCGCGAGATACTGACGACCATCTGCGGCTCGTTCGGCGGCGGCCCGGTCGGGCTCTCCACTCTCGCGGTCGCCGTCGGGGAGGAGGCCGACACGATCGAGGACGTGTACGAGCCCTACCTCCTGCAGCGCGGATATCTGCAGCGCACCCCACGAGGGCGCTGCGCGACGGCCAGGGCCTTCGCCCACATAGGGATCCCGGCGCCGGCGCCGGCCGCCACGCTCTTCGACGCCGGCTAAACCGGCTGTTTAGCCGTCCGGTCTAGTCTGCTCACCGTCATGGCGCACCTGTTCATCTGCCCCAACTGCGGTCACCGATCGACCCAGACCGATCGCACCGCCGGGTTCCGCAACCAGCCCAAGGGCTGCTCCAAGTGCGGTTTCGGATTCCTCTTCGAGCTTCTCGACGACTACTACCCGGCTCCCAACGCCGCGTTCTTCGTCTGTGACCAGCAGGGCCGGATCATCGGGTGCGGGCGCGGATCGAAGGAGCTGACCGGCCTTTCGGACGAGAAGGTCATCGGCCGGACCGCGACGGACGTGCTGGGCCTCGACTTCCACGGCGGCGGGGACGCGGTGGGCACCGTGCTCGAGTGGGGGGTGCGCCAGCTGGGCAAGTCTGTCACCGTCAACGCCGAGGGCGACCTGCCGGCCAAGGCCGTAGCGGACCTGTTCCCCGCCTACGACGACGACGGAGGGCTTCTGCTGGTCCTCACGCCGTCGAAGTAAGCAGTAAGACCATCTGCACGGGGGCTACCCTTCCCTCAAACCCATGACGGACCGCCGCCGCAACCTCTTCATCCTGCTGCTCGTGCTCGGCCTCGTCGCCGGGTCCGTCGCGGCCATCGCAATCAAGCCGACCCGGCTCGGCCTGGATCTCCAGGGCGGCGTGCAGCTCATCTACCAAGGGAAGCCGACCAAGGCGCAGCCTCAGGTCACCCAGGAGGCGCTTGACCGCTCGTTGGACCTGCTGCGCCAGCGCGTCGACGCATTCGGAGTCGCCGAGCCCGAGATCCTGCTGGCCGGCCGCGATCAGCTCGAAGTCGACCTGCCGGGCGTCGAGGACGCCGACCGTGCCGCCGATCAGGTCGGGACGACCGCCCAGCTCTTCCTCTATGACTGGGAACGCAACATCCTCGACGAGAAGTGCAAGACCAACGACACTGAGTTCAACGGGGGCCAGACCGCCACTACAGGGCTTTTCAACGCGGTCACGCGGGCCTCGAAGTGCCCCCCCGACGTCGACGCGAACAACTCGGCCAGCGGCCCGCGCTTCTACATCTTCGGAGCCAACAACCGCCCACTGGCCAACGGCCAGATCTTCGACTCCGAGCGCGAGGCCCGGGATGCGGTTTCCGGGAAGCAGGCTGCTTCGGCGAAGATCCTGGAGATCCCCGAGGGCGTGGTCGTGGTGCGCGACGAGAAGGGCCCCGCCAACACCGACGGGGTCGAGCCGCCCGATCCCGACCGCTGGTGGGTGCTCCGCGACGATCCGGCGTTGAGCGGCACGGACATCCGCAACCCGGAGCAGAACTTCGATCAGCAGGGCGGCAACGA